>DOPS01000021.1:0-2677 GCA_003512645.1 Desulfosporosinus sp. | reverse complement strand
GGGCTAGAAGGAATATTAGGGTTTACACGTCAAGGGGAGAAGCTGATCCTAAAACCTTGTATTCCAAGTCGCTGGACGGGTTATAGTCTTACTTATCAATATCAATCGACTAAGTATGAGATTAGCGTTGAAAATCCTTATGCTAAGATGACAGGGTGCGAAACTATTACCTTAGATGGTGACGCTTTAGATGAACCTGTCATTGTCCTGAAGGATGACGGTCTAGTGCATACGGTTCGTTTAATATTATAATGGACGTTAAAGAGAGTCCACTAGGACGACCTTTGCCTGCTATTCAAGGGGAAAGGATGAAGAGAATGGATTTTTATCGCACGCTAGCGGAACATTACGATGAGGTATTCCCGTTAAAGGGACCTCAGAAAGCATTTCTGCACGATTATTTAAAGCGAGAATCTCTTACCTCAGTCTTAGATATTGGCTGTGGTACCGGAACATTTGCCTTAGAACTAAGTCAACTAGGTGCCCAAGTGCATGGTGTGGACTTAAGTGCTGAAATGATTGAGATTTCTCAAAGCAAGGCACAGGAGGCTAGAAGTACTGCCACCTTCTCAGTAGCGGATATGCTGGACCTCAGTGGGATAAAGCAACAGTTTGGGGGAATTGTTTGCTTGGGTAATACCTTAGCTCATGTGTCTGGAGAATTGGAGCTCAAACAGGTTTTGGCTCAATTTCGGGAAAAGGGAACTCACCTGTTATTACAAATTGTGAACTATGATCGAATTTTAGCTGAACAGGTTACTGAACTCCCCGTTATTCGCACTAAGAATCTAATATTCTCTCGATTTTACAAGCATCGTCCGGAGGGTATTGAGTTTTCTATGAGCATCGAATTTCCTGACACCAGTCAGATTGTATCTGGAGTTAATCTTCTCTACCCCATAAAAAGTGATATGCTCAGAAATGCCTTGCTCGAGAGTGGTTGGAAAATTGTAGAGCAGTGGGGAAACTTTGAAAAAGCACCCTGGACTGACGATTCTCCCGCAACCATAGTATCGGCAATAGTTACTTAAGGGTAAGGATTAGTCAACAAAAGCCAGTAGTCTTTTACAAGGCACTGGCTTTTGTTGTATATTTTTTTTTAAGACTTTTGAGGGTGTGGATTTCTTTTTCGATTCAAAGAAATCAAAGCGGCTATGATGGCAATTCCCATCGAGACAAGCATGACGGTATGGTAGGCACTCATAAAAGCATTCATTTTTTGGACTGAAGTGGGGTTGTTGACGCCGATAAGGAACATCGCTTGCCGGTTTTCGAATAAAGAGACTGAGAAGGCGATCCCTATGACCATACCGACATTGCGGACGAGGGCATTAATTCCACCTGCGACCCCCAGCTTATTGGGAGGGACCGAACTCATTACACTACTGTTATTGGGGGATTGGAAAAGGCCTGCCCCTATACCCATTAGCAGGAGTCCCGGAGCAATTTGCCAGAATAAGGACGTTGTTGTCAACGTTGAAAGGTAAAATAAGCCTAAAGCAGTTACGCACAGGCCTGTGGTGGTTAAGATGGTTGGTCCAATACGGTCAGAAGCGTGTCCGCTCAGAGGTGCTACAATCGCCATCATCAGAGGAAATGAGGTCATCAGTAATCCTACTTGGGTTGGATTATAATTTAAAACATGCTGGAGATAGAAGGGCATGAGCATTACATTAGCAAACATCGCCACAAAGGAGAGCAGACCCGTAAGATTCCCTATGAAAAATGCTCTGATGCGGAACATAGAAAGGTCAATCATGGGATTAGTCACTCGAACCTCGGTATAGAAGAAGAGTTCCAGAAAAAGCGTTCCGATAATCAAACCTATCAGGATAGGATAGGAGTTCCAGCCCCAACTTTGACCATTACTAATGGCAAACATTAGACTAATTATCCCAAGAGTAAAAAAGAGGGCACCGACATAATCAAAATTTTCATTGTTCTGCTGGGGTTTATCAGGCGGAAGAATGATTTGAGCGGCGAGATAGCCAATGACCCCAATCGGTAAATTGATATAGAAGATAGAACGCCAGTCTAACAGTCCGACCAAGACCCCACCAAGAGCTGGACCGGTGAGACTTCCTAATGCAACCACTGTCCCAGTTAATCCTAAGGCGCGACCGCGCTCTTTGGGTGAAAAATTAGCGGTGATAATCGCGGCACTGTTAGCCATCAGCATTGAAGCTCCAATAGCTTGAAGGATACGCATCCCGACTAAAAACCAAATGTTTGTCGCTAATCCACATAGAACAGACCCCAGAGTAAAGACTAGAAAACCAATGGAGAAGATGCGTTTGCGTCCTAGGAGATCTGCCACTCGTCCAAACACGGGGAGCAAACTAGAAATGGTTAATAAATAAGCCGTCACAACCCACTGTAAGGTTGAAAGATCGGAATTCAACTTGCTGGAAATGGTGGGCAAGGCTACATTAACGATACTACTATCTAAAGTTGCCATAAATGTACCAATGGAAACGGTTATCAAGATAAACCAGCGGTACCGATCTGATGATTTAAACCTTGCTGTGAGATTGTTGCTGATTTGGCTCATAGGGTTTTAGACTCCTTCCGATCTACAAACGAAACATTAACATTAATTTCAATAAATAATATATCATAACCTGTCTAGTTAAACTATATTCTAGCAGAGCTGACAGAGCTGAAGCATGATATTTTT
>DOPS01000202.1:0-28618 GCA_003512645.1 Desulfosporosinus sp. | reverse complement strand
TAGGTTTTCAAGACGATTCCTCCTTGAATTGTTATTTAAGAAAAAGGACAGGTGCCTTTTTACTTGCAACAGATAACTGGAGTCACTATGTCTAGATATCCCTAATTAGTCTTACTTATGAATTTTACTCTTACTTATGAATTAATAAGGGTCAAGTATCTTGATAACAGCTAATTTATTTGTTCGTAAGTTCCCCAGACCTGTGTTTGATAATTGCGCATCATACATTTTCCCATTGCCCAGACATCTTGGACCTGCAAATCTTTATCGAGGACGACAAGATCAGCATCGTACCCAACACGAATTATCCCTTTATTTTGTAGTCGAAGTACATTAGCAACATTAGCGGTGATCGTACGCAAGGCGACTTCTAACGGGAGTCCAAAGTGTATTACAGACTCTCTAATATCACGCCAGAGAACCTCAACTGAACCGATTCCCATGCCAATCAGCTCACCTGTTTCGTTATATTGTGGCATACTTCCATTTCCATCTGAAGTTACTGTAATTCGATTGTTGAGGATTTGACGTTGATTCAACAATTGTAAGACGGAGGGGACACGTAGCTCTACCGGAAAATCGTCACAGCCTGCAGTCAGATCGATATGACCCCCGGCTAGAAGAAACTCAATCCCTTGTTCAAGCAAGGAATGAGTGCGGTTGATATGAGTCGGCATAAATTGAGTAATCGGAATCTCCGTTTCTTCAAGGATCTTCCAGATAAGATCTAAGCCTCGTTTCCCCTCTCCAAGATGAAGATGAATCACTCCAGCCTTTTTCCCGAGCATTCCTCCTACTCGGGCCTGCGCAGCTAAACGTTCAAGTTCACTTATTTGGGGCTGTCCGGAGCGATGATCGGAAATGGCTACTTCTCCTGCACCTATTACCTTTTGAATCAAAACAAGATCTTGCTCTAGCGTTGGCAGCAGGGTTTTCATCGGGACCTGATAGGCACCACTGTAGATATAGGTGCTTATTCCCTCATCTTGCAGAGCATTCGCCTTAACGAGTAATTCAGCCATGGAACGGGAGACAGAATCTGTTCCCAAGCAGCCCACGACCGTTGTCGTTCCTGCTCGAGTTAATTGGGAAAGTTTAAGTTCTGGAGTACGCGAGGCAGGACCGGCTTCGCCCCCTCCTCCGCAAATATGGACATGGGCATCTATAAAACCCGGTACCAGTGTTTTGCCTTGAAGATCGACTACTTCCCCTTCTACAAACTCAGGAAGACTTAGATCTCTATCGATGGCTGCAATACTCTTCCCGACAATTAAGATATCTGAATTTACTGTGTATTCAGGACAATAAAGTTTGGCATTCTTCAGAAGTTTCCACACCATGACACACCCTCTCCTTGAGGTATAATGCCCCACTTTTGGATCGATATCCCACAATAATTAATATTTCTCTGTCTTCGTTAAAAAATCCTTTATACCCAGGGGGTGATCTGAAAATTTCACTGCATTTCTTGTTTTCCACAAGCATAAGGTTAAAGTGCAAGTTCAACTATTGATTGTGGAGGGTCAAATGACGAAAAGAACCTTTGTCTATGGTGCGACAATCCTCATGGGAGCAAATTTGTTAAACCGCCTGCTAGGCTTTGCCTACCAATATTTAATCATGAATTATATTGGAGGTGAAGCTTATGGCCTCTTCAATATGGTTTTCCCAATTTATATGTTGGCTCTTGTTTTCACAACGGCTGGAATTCCACTAGCCATTGCTAAAATGGTCTCGGAAGAAATTTCCCTAGGACGTCCGCAACACGCTCAATCCATCTTTCGACTAGCTCTCTGGCTACTCAGTATTTCTGGTGCCGTCGTCTCCATCGTCCTCTATTTTCTTGCCCCGCACCTTTCCCAGCGAATTTTTCCTGACCCTAGGGTGATGAATGTTTTTCTTATTTGCACTCCGGCAATCTTTATCGTCTCAGTGTCCTCAGTTTTCCGTGGTTACTTCCAAGGCTTGCAGAACATGGTTCCTACGGCGATCAGCCAAATTTTCGAACAAATTATTAGAGTCATCGTCGGTTATACTGCAGCGCTTCGACTTCTTGATCACGGAGTAGAATGGGCTGCAACAGGGTTAGCCTTAGGGATGTTGGCCGGTGAAGTGATTGGATTGCTAGCAATCATCTTTCAGTATCAAAGGCGCAAACCTAAACCGACCGGCGAGAGCCAGGCACCCGGTTATTCAAAACGCCAAATCCTAAGGCGATTATGGCACTTAGCCTCCCCTGTAACCGTCGGAAGGCTTCTCTCAACAGGCTTATCTTCTTTAGATGCTATCCTTATCCCAATGCGCCTGCAAGCAGCAGGCTATGGGGCACGTGAAGCCATAACCTTGTTTGGACAACTTGGAGGCTCAGCCTACACATTACTTTCCTTTCCTAGTGTCTTTACCTTCGCCTTAGCCGCTTCACTAGTCCCATCCATTTCTGAAGCGGCTGTTCGCCGTCAATTTCATATTGTCCGGGCCCGAAGCGCTGAAGCTATTCGTTTGACCATTTTAGTCGGTATTCCCTGTCTAATTATTCTCTTCTACTTTTCCCGGCCCTTGACGGCATTTTTCAAGAGTTCAGACATCTCCCCAATTTTACGTATACTAGCCTTTGGCGGCATCTTTTCGTATATACAACAAACCACAACTGGAATTCTCCAGGGACTTGGTAAGGTTCAGTTACCAGTCCTTCATTCCATCATTGCAGCAATCATTCGCTTTCCTGTCTTAATATACCTCACAGGGCTTCCCCAATGGGGTCTTAGAGGAACGGCCTGGGCCTTTGTGCTTGGTTACTTTATCGTGGCATCTCTGAATATTATGGCAATTGCCCGCTATACTGGAATGCCCTTAGACCTTCAACGCTTTATACTCCAACCATTAAGTGGAGGGGTTGGCATGCTTCTTGTGTTTCAAGGGTTAAATCCATTTTTGGGCGGACATGTTTTAGGTTATTTCATCGAATTTTTCTTAGGACTAGTCGTTTACGGTATAATCCTATTTATAAATGGTGGTATTGCTTTGCAAGATCTAAAACGACTTCCTTGGATTGGCAAGTTCCTTCCAATCTAATCTGGTCTAATTATTATTTCCAGAAACGACGGATTTGGTCTCCCCATTGCCAATAGGTTAAGAGAAACATGATAATAACAAATAATAAAGCTAAGATTTTGTAGACAAAATAAACTTTGATGACCGTTAAAAAGACCATAGCCAGACCTAAGAGCGCTGGTATTGTCAAAAGCTTAAGTAGTGAGCTTGATCTTTCTTTTTTATTAAATTTCGGATATGAAAAGACGATTACAAAAAGAATAAAGTAAAAAACAAACGTGCCAATAATCATGTAACTTCCTCCATTAGTAAATACACATTATATATCCATTATTTTAGTACTATAAACCGCCGCTGAAACGTGAATACTAGAATTGTCTTAGAGATTAATGAGAGGAGATGAACTTAATGAGTCGCAAAAAGAATAATAGCAACAGTGGTATATTGCCCAACGCTGTATTAGACCAATTCAAATGGGAAGTTGCCGAGGAATTAGGATTAAGTTCTAAGATCAAGTCTCAAGGCTGGGAAAACATGACCTCTCGTGAATGTGGCTATGTTGGAGGCCGAATCGGTGGTAGTATGGTCAAAACCATGATTCGGAGAGCAAAGGAATCTCTAAACACCCCTGTTGAGTGAAACGAATTCTTAGATCGCAGATTTTAAGTATAAAGGAGTACAGAATGATTCTGTACTCCTTTATTTATCTCGTTCAACAGACATGATGTCCGATTCACTCAAACGAGTTTGCCATACTTGAAGATCAGTGTAATCCGTCAAATCACTATGCATTGGAGTAATGGAAACAAAGCCATCTTGGATTGCTCTTAGATCAGTGTCACCTTCTTGATCCTGAGTTAAATTTCCACACTGCCAGTAATAGGTTTTTCCGTGAGGGTTAACACGTCGCTCAAACACATTCTCATAAACAGCCTTACCCAATCTCGTCACCTTAGCACCACGCCACTCTGTTTGAAGCTTACCTGGAAAATTAATATTCATTAATCCCTTTCGATGTTCCTCAACAAGGTAATCAAGGTGCTCAGCTAAATACAGGGCAGACGGTTCAAAGTTATCATATTCATAACTCGCCAGCGACACTGCTAAAGCAGGAATTCCAAGCAAAACGCCTTCCATTGCTGCCGAAACCGTCCCCGAATAAAAAACATCTGTACCTAAGTTTGAGCCTTGATTAATGCCAGAGATGAGGAGATCCGGCTTGGAGATAAGTTCCCCTTGTATCGCAATTTTTACGCAATCCGAAGGTGTACCACTGACGGCATACCCCTTCAGATCCCCGTCCAACTCATATTTTGTCAGAAACAAGGGTTGAAATAGGGTGATAGAATGTCCAGTGGCTGAACGCTGACTCTCTGGAGCAACTATACTAATGTCATGCTTTGTTTGAGATCTCAAAGTGCGATATAGGGTTTGAATCCCAGGCGCATGATAGCCATCGTCATTGGTCAGTAAAATATGCATGGTATTCCCCCGCTCACTCTACTTCGTAGACCGAAATCACCATTTTATCGTCTTTTTTAGTCAAGCCAAACATAAGTCGACGGTCTTTCAAATTCTTATTCAGAAAATCAACCACCTTATAAAGTTCTCCATTCACGCCAAGCCGCAGTGACGAAATTAGTTCAATTTTCCCTTGTCCTTCGGACGGGTTTCCTTGTTGTTCTCCCATAACATCCTCTTTCTTAACGTTTGTGTCCTTGAATTAGTGAAAAAGCTTCTGATCTTGTAATAGGATTGGTTTTAAATATGCCCCGTACAGCAGAGGTTAAGGTTTGGGATCCTGCTTTCTTAACCCCTCTCATGGTCATACACATGTGTTCTGCCTCGATGACCACCAAAACGCCTAAGGGGGTTAGTTCGCCCATTATGGCATCCGCAATCTCGGAGGTCAAGCGTTCTTGAAGCTGAGGTCTGCGGGCAAATCCTTCCACAACACGAGCGAATTTTGATAAACCCGTTATTTTACCTTTCCGTGGAATATAGGCAACATGGGCTTTACCATAAAATGGAACAAGGTGATGTTCGCACATAGAATAAACCGGAATATCCTTCACGATGACCATCTCTTCATGTTCTTCGGAAAATTGGACTTTCAGATGTCGACTCGGATCTTCATGTAACCCTGTAAAGACTTCTGCATACATCCTGGCCACACGTTTCGGAGTATCTCTTAACCCTTCTCGATCAGGATCTTCTCCAATAGCCTCGAGAATCATGTATACTGCTTGCTCAATCTTTTCTAAATCCATCCCCATAATCTATTTTCTCCTTTACTCTATGGTTCCTTGAGTTACTAACCTATTATAGTTGACCCATAAAAACGTGGGTCTGAGGAATTACTCGAATATTACGAAGTTTTTCCAGAAAAAAGCTTTGCCATTTCAAAAGCTGATCCGGCTTAGGAGCCTTTATTCCGTGCGTTGGTGTGACCGGTTGAAGAATTGTCTGGATCAAGGGGTCAACTCTAGCAATTAAATCACGAGCGATGTGAAGATTTATTAAACTAGTATCTTCTTGAACCACAAGTTTTATAAAAACTTCCTTTTGCAGGCTATAGCGTAAAAAGAATTCATGAACATCCCAGAAAACCTGACCATCGAAGGGTAGTTTAATATCCATGCTGATGATATCAACCCAAGGTAACACTTCAAGAAGTTGTTCGGGTAAAGTCCCATTGGTCTCTAGGTAAATCTTAAATCCTTTATCTCGTAACAAAGGCAGTAACACCTTTAGTTCCTTGACCCAAAGCAGAGGCTCTCCTCCTGTGATACTTAGAGAATGATGAAGATTAACGTCGTAAGTCTCTATGAGAGCAAGCAGTTTATCGATAGGAACTGGGTTGTCAAATTGTTTAAATAGCTGTGTGCCAGAATCTGCCTCCATCCTGAACTGTGGAGGTATTGAAGTATTTGTATCACAATAGGGACAGTTTAAGTTACAGTTTGGCAGGCGCAGAAAAATTTGTCTGACCCCAACGTAGGGACCTTCCCCTTGGATCGATGAGAAAATTTCTGTAATTGGTAGTTTAAGCATTACGATACCCCTCGAACTTTACAACGCGCAAGGCGCATCGATCCGACCTCAGCACAGTATTGTTTGGCGACGCTCTCTCCAAACCCTAAAACATCCTGAATCTTAAGATCAGCCAAACCGACGGTAGGAATCGGCGTATTGAGATTGGATACGTTTAGACCACAATGAATCAAGGTGGATACGGGAGAAAGGGTACTGATACTCACAGAGAGCTTTTTATCAGCCTCATAGAGATCATCCCCACTGCGGCTGAGGGTTCTCACTCCAAGCCTTTCGAGTTCTTCCTTTATTGTCGCGATAAGCAGTCTTTGCCGGATAATGGTCTTTTCTAAGTCCATCTCGAAATGCTCGACAATAAAATGCAGCATGTCCTCACTATAGATCCAGTCTTTGGCCAAGACATCCTCCATATCCACCATCTCGTCTTGTTCTACACGGCACGAGCCACGGAATACACTCATGCTATCTCCCATCAAGCCAAAGTTTTTGTAGGCAAACAAGGATTGAAGTTGACTGCCATCATAGTTGAGGGGGGTACGCAGGACTGTATATTTCATAACTATCCCTCTTTCTCAGCCCCGATAAAGAAAACTTGGCTGGTGCCCGCGAAGACACTGTCTTCGCACGGATTACCCTTCTTGCAGTATATAACGCTAGTTTATACTTTCTGATTGTATTAAAAATCTTGCCAAGTAAATTGTATTTTTATCCTGATATCTTATTGAAAACCAAATAGTTGAGTTACAAGTCCCTGAGCACCATTGGCAAGGAGAGCACGTTTTAGTCTTAGGCAGCTTTCGCATTGCCCGCATACTCTTTCCTCACTCTCATAACAGCTCCATATATGTTCAAAAGGGACGTGCAAGCGCAGCCCTTCTCGAACAATTTCCTTTTTCGAGTAAATCGAAGTCTCACTTACGATGGTCACCTGATTTTGAGTTGAAAAAGTGAAGCATATATTCATGGCAGCCATGAACTCTAGAGAGTTGTCTGGAAAGGTCGCAGCTTCCTCACTGTTAAAGCCTGTAATTAAAACAGCACCATCACCCATGTTTTCAGCATATACAGCCGCAATATTCAAAAATAAGCCATTGCGATTGGGCACCCATACCTGACGAGCACTTTTTTGTGCTTGCCCGTCAAGGTCATCGAGATCACTCAATTCCATCAGGGGCAGCCCTTCTGAACGATTCACAAGCGCGGAAAAGGTCTGCTCTTGCAAAAAAGGTAATGGCACAACCTTATGCGGAATGTGATAATGCTCAGCAATACTTCTCGCTGCCGAGATTTCACGTTGATTGGCCCTTTGCCCATAATCAAACGTTAAGGCTAAATCCACAACATTTTTTTCCAAATGGAGTGCCAAGGCAACGGTTGAGTCTAAACCACCCGATAGTAAAATGATTCCAGGCATCATTCGTCCCCCTTAAATAGAGCCCATGTATCGGGAGACTCGTAGACTTTAACCCACGCTAGGCGCTTGTCCTCAAGCACTAAGTCCTTTTTAAATTCCATAAACAGAAATTGCGCAAGATTTTCAGCTGTTGGATTGACTCCTTGGATACCAAAAGCTGGCTGATCATTTAACAAGCCATGATCCAATATCTTTAATGATTTTCGAACGGACTGCTTAACAACACTAAAATCGATCAACATTCCCAGATGATCTAGTCGTTGACCTTCAATACAGACTTCAACATCCCAGCGATGACCATGCAAGTTAGCACAATCTCCGTCATAATCTCTGATAAAATGAGCTGCATCGAAATGCGCTCGAACACATACCTGAAACATTTTACGCTCCTTATATGACAAATTACAGTCTATTTTATCATTATTATTCACAAAAGAAAACGAAATATCAATAAATTCATAAACTTGGTTTCTTGACCCTGGTTTTAAGTTGCTAGAAAGTGTAAACTTATCCATCGCTGAAAAGGAACCTTCAGATAGAGTAATCTAACTCTCTCTGAAGGTTCCTTGAACTTTGTAGCCTTATAGCCAGTCGCTCATTAAAATAACCCTTCTCCGTCAGGCAAGCTTTAAAGCCTTATTAAAGCAATCAATGGCTGTATCAGATTGATCAATTTGTTCATAAATATTACCCAGTAAGGCCCAGCCAGCTGAATGGTTGGGATCATTTTCAATCAACTGATTGAGTAAATCAATGGATTCCTGCCAATTCCCTTTGCGAGTAAGGCAAACACTTAAATTATAGAGAATTAGGGGATGATTGGGTGTCAACTCTAAAGCTTCTCGATAAACCTCTGCGGCTTTTCTTGTGCGTCCTTGATGAACCAAGGTAAAGGCTAAATTATTGAGCAGGATTGGATCTTTGGGATAGATGATAATGGCGCGATCTAATAGTTTTAAAGCATCTTGAGATCGGCCTAGATTTTGATAGACTGCAGCAAGGTTACTCAAACTTTCATAGTGATCCGGCTCATTTTTCAAGGTGAATTTGTAGTATTGGATTCCTTTTTTGATTTGATCATTTTGGATATAACAATATGCTAATCTCGCCGCTAAATCCGTAGTTCCACCGTAGCGAAGGGCTTTTTCAAAACTATCACAGGCGTCTGGCAACTGTTCTAATACTAAATGCATTTCGGCCTTCATTTCCCAATATAAGTACTCCCGTGGTCGGAGTTGACAACATCCTTGAAAGCACCTTAATGCTTCAAGATGTTCTTCGTGATAAGCATAAATCATACCCAAACGATAATTGGTTTCCACATTTTGAGGTGCAGCTCTCAATGAATTATCAAGTGCTTTAATCGCCTCACGCCAATCTCCGATTTCCAGATAGATGTCTGCGAGTAAATCCCAATACATCGCCATCTGAGGTAATGACTGAATTGCTTGCTCAATTTTTTCTTTGGCTTGTGGGATGAGTGCTTGACCAAGATAACAGCGGGAAAGCAGATAACTAATTTCATGTGAATTTTCACGATCGAATTCAAGACCTTCTAGATAATCTCTTGCTTCTTGAAATGCTTGAACCTCAATTAAATGACGCACTTCTCTTAAACGTAGCTTTGGCGATTCTCGATTTAACAAATCTACCCAATTTCGGATGGCATCATCCGTCTTGCCAAATCGTTGATACCATTTGGCTTGGAGAGAATTCCAGACATATGAATTTTGAAGAGAAGGCCATTTCTGTTTACGTCTCGAGGCCAAAGGTAAAGCCATAATTTCCGCCCCTTTATTTACTTATATTTCCATATTTACGTTCTCCTTTTAGGCTGCTTTCCCCTTCTCTTTATTCCTAAAATCGTACGTCAAATACCTTCCAGATGCCCAGTAATTCTCATAAAGTGAATGAATATCCACTTTTCTCGCCAGAGTTTAAAAATACTGTCCTTGATTCTTTATTTTCATTCATAATATCTACAAAAGGGAGTATCATCATTCACAAACTTACAAATTAAAGGAGAGGCGCACTTTACTGCGCCTCTCCACAATCTTTACAATGTCCGTAAAATTTCAAATCGTGGTCCATGACTTTAAATTGGTTGCGTTTGATAATCACAGCCTCCAGGGACTCTAATAAATCATCATCAAATTCCGAGACATTCCCACAGCGTAGACAGATGAGGTGATGATGATGATGTTCGTCCTTTCTGCTAAATTCGTATCTACTTCGCCCATCGCCAAAATCGTTTTTAAGTAAAACTCCTATTACAGCTAATATGTCTAAGGTACGATATACGGTTGCTAAACCAATTTCTGGATTTTGGTGTTTGACGAGCATATACACCTCTTCAGCACTCAAGTGGCGATCTACATGTTCTAAAAACGTTTGTAAGATCGTCTGGCGCTGTGGGGTTACCTTATAGGAATGATCGCGCAACATATTACAGATACTTTCAAATGTCTTTAATTCCTCCACCCCTTGACCTCCTCCACATATCTCCATTATATGTCAAGAAAACTCCTTTGAAAAGGGCATTCGCAGAATTTAACGATTAAACACCTCATACATGGCAAACTTGAGATAGTCTGTTTCTTCACTACCCAGTAGCACGGGGTGGTCAGCACCAGCACGCCTGAATTCAATAAGTCGCAATACTTTATGGGCATCCGCTGCTGCTTCTTGGAGCATCGTCAAGAAGCGCGCCGCACTCAAATGATAGGAGCAGGAAGCCGTCACTAAGATTCCTCCATTACGAACCAGCTTCATGCCCTGAAGGTTGATTTCTTTATACCCCCGGAGAGCACCTTCTATCGCTTGGCGATTTTTGGCAAAAGCTGGTGGATCTAGGATGACCACATCCCACGTTTTCTTATCTTTCACTTGTTCACGCAAAAAGTCAAAGGCGTTGGCTGCTATAAATTCAGTGCGATGCAGGAACCCATTAAGGAGTGCATTACTTTTAGCCATCTCAATAGCCTTCTCTGAAATGTCTAAACAGGTCACCTTTTTGGCACCATACTGACAGGCATGGAGCATGAAAGAACCCGTATGCGAAAAACAGTCTAATACCTCAGCACCGTCCCAAAAAGGATTTTTAATGGCTTTCCCTTTTGGATCGATAGGCAGCCCATTACTATCCACCTTAATCCCTCGCCCAGCTCCCCACCCTGTCATCAGAGGTTTCAGAGCAGCTCTATTTTCACGCTGATCAAAGAAATACCCAGTTTTTTGCCCCTCAGCAACATCCACTAAAATGCTCAATCCATTCTCACGAACTGTTACCTTAGTCTCAAAGGGTTGGTCTACAAAACCCATCCTTTCTTCGAGCCCTTCCAGACGTCTGACCGAAACATCACTTCGCTCAAAAATTCCAAGAGGGTTAAATAGTTTAATTAAGGCTTGATATATCCATTGGCGTCGCATTTCTATTCCTAACGAGAGAATTTGGACAACTAGGACATCTTCATATTTATCAATGATTAATCCTGGTAGGAAATCAGCCTCACCATGGACTACTCGACAAGATGTGGCTTCAGGTACTAGCCATTGTCGCCGTTTCCAAGCTTGTTCGATTTTACTGTAAAATAAGCTTTCATCAACGTCGTCTTCAGAATACGATACAACTCGAAGTATGAGTTGGGATAAAGGATTATAGAATCCTTGGGCTAAAAAATGTCCGACATGATTGACAATATGTACTATATCTCCGCCTTGAGGATTTCCCTCTATTTTTTCAATTTCACTGGGAAACACCCAGGGATGCCCCTGTTCAAGTCGCTTTTTACGATTTTGTTTTAGAAATGCTTTTGGCACAATCATTTTGTTCTTCCTCGCTTTCAGGTCCATCTACTAAAATGGGCGTATTGCTTAAGAATACCTCGAAAGTGGCAGAAAAGGAAGCTTAAGCTTCCTTCTCTGCACTACGAGACCCTCTAATTACCATCCCCGGTAAGGATAGGGATAGGGATAAGCGGCGTAAGCGGTAGGATACGCATAAGGGTAGGGGTATGGTGCATAACGAGGAGAAACAAAGGCTCCAAGACCAAAACCTAGAGCAAAGGGGAGTAAAAACATAAGAGCAACTCCTTCCTGAGATAACCTATCTTCTCCCTGCATTATATGTAAATTATTGCCATTTTGGTGACTAAAAAACCGTCCCTTCAAAAGGACGGAGAATAGTTAGTTGAAACGTACTTGCTTATGAGAGACGATCACGAAGAATATCCAATACTTCATCAGCACTTCGACCTGCTGCATTTATAATTGGCATTTTAACGGGCCAATCTGGAGCTATCAGCGACGTTCCGTTCCCTTTAACAACTGCGGCGCGGACATTTTGCAATTTTTCACCCTCTAAAGGTGTGGTTTTAAATCCCCCGGCATGTAACGCTTGAATCACATTATCGAGCCCATCTTCTACTGCTATAGTTTTATACATTTTCTCACCTTCCTCACTTAAGCTCTATTTTTCCCCAATAGTCTCAACCTATACAATCCTATTTTTTAAAAATCAAAGCTCTCTTTGAAGCTAATCTGATAATCAACTGATAAAAGAGGATCTTGAATTAGGATTCGGGGGGCAGGTTCAGGAAACATTGCCTCCACTGTGCAGGACATTACGCTCTGAGTTTCCACAGCGAGTTGGATGGTATTTTTCTGAGGAGGCGTCCTTTGCAGGATGATTGAATAGGTTCCAGAGGATTGTTCTATTCCTCTAAGTTGTAATTTTTTGGGTAGTTTAGACATCGGTAGAAATTCGTCGGTCTGTAGTTCAAAAGGTTGATCACTTTCTAAGATAAAACGGATTAAATAAGGTTCACTGGAATAGTTTAATTTGAGAGCAACTTCTAGGGATCTCTGTGAATTTATAATTTTCTCTACCACTGAGGTATCGATACTAAGGGGGGGGTTTTCATTGAGTACTGGTACATAAAGACTCTTGCCTTGCTGGCCATTCAAATCAGTCACTACTTTACGTGGCAATTCTTCATTCGAAAAAACATGTAAGAACCCTTCCGATCTTCCAGACCACTCTTCTCGAACAACAACCGTCTGTGGGTAATCTCGGGTGTACATTGGGACCAACCCCAAGGATAAAATCAGTAAGCCTGTCAGAACTAAGGAAGGTTTGCGCACATGATTCAATAGTTGCTTAGCAAGTTTTCTTTGTGTGATAGCTACATGCAATGCAGCTAGCAAGAAAGGAATTAACAGCAAGCTGTATATAACCAAGAAAATTAAAAAGTGGTTATGTATTGCCTCATAATAGCTTAGCCACTGCGGAGAATTTAAAAGCTCATAGTGCATCCAATAGATAAAATAGGGACCGATCAAAACTAATATAATGTTCGGTAAGAAAAACTGCAGATTCAGGCACAACAACCAAAATACAAACGGAAAAGCAAGGTCAATTCGATTGAGCGCTAATACTAAACTAAGTACTAACAAGATCAACACTCCGATAAACCAATAGAGCTGGGGATCTCGTGCTAGTGGAAATGAATCTAACCAACTCGCTAGAATTAGAAAAATCCCTAAGCCAATTCCTATACGAACAACAAGAAAGAGTGTTGGATAAGCGTAGTAGATGAACGTCGCCTGTTTAATCCATTGCCAAAGAGCTTCACTAATCCCACTTAAGCCAATTACAATAAGACTCATCAACAGAGTAATCCCTAGAATCAGCAAAACCTTTTTACCGTCCAATCTAGGCTTTTGAGCACGAATTTTAATTAATTTAATGACAATCAACCCCGTGACTAGCAAGGTGAAAAACGTGAAGATACGAATTCCATGACTTGGGACAATGATAACCTTCTTACCCATTTGAAACGGTAGATATAACTCATCCCAGTTCTGAGGTCCTAGCTTTTCTAACCTTATAGACCTTAGCAAGCGCTGGGAATAGTCCCCAATCTTCTGCATCTCTTCCAGAGAAACACGATCTAAGCGATCTTCTGGTCGATGATAGTATCCAGAAGGGCGTCCAAAAATTCCTAAACCCAGTGCAGGAATTCCTTGATCTAAGAAGGGGCTAAAATCACTCGTCCCCCCTTGAGAACTATCACGGGTCATTATGATGGAATCTCGACTGAGATGGAAAGGGATATTGCTTTCCCCAGCTAAAGCTGTAACCTGCTTAATCAGTTCCGGTGGAGCAGACTTTTTACCAGCCACATCAATTTCTAGAGGGGTTCCAACCATGTCAATATTAAGCATCCAACGCACAGCGGATAAGTCTGCTTGTGAGGTATAGTATTGTGACCCAACCAGCCCGAACTCTTCTGCTCCAAAGAATACAAGCTGATAGGTTTCTTCATGGGGTTCCTTACTTAATACTCTGGCAAGTTCCAGTAAAAGGCCGACTCCGGAGGCATTATCCACTGCTCCAGGGGCATTAAATGTTGCTGAATCATAGTGGGCACCTATGATAATTGTATCTGGACGTGATCCCGGTAATTCGGCAATGATGTTTTGGCTATTGATCAGTTCGACTCGTTGTTCAGGCTGCAAGATTGAAACTTCGCGAACCACAACCTTGCTAAAGGGTTGTTCGCGCACCTTCCAACCATTTTGAGTTAGTACGTAATGAATATATTGAGCAGCCTTCAACTCTGACTTACTTCCCGCAGGTCGAGGCCCAACTTTTTGCACGAGATATTTAACATGCTCATAGGCCATTGTCGCGGAAAAATCCTCAACAGCATCATTGGAAGTTGGAGTAAGCTTGGGTCTAAAACTATTAAATCCGAAAAAAACCATTAGACTTCCCAAAACTATGAACACGATCATGATCGTCTTGGAAACCTTCATAATCTATTACCCCTTCGAAGTTCAAACTCACTTTGCCAATTCTTATGAAAAACTTCTTAGGGTTATTCCTCACAACGGTTTTAACCGCTTGGACATATATGGTATACTGTAATTAATATTTAACTTTGGGAGAAGTAGCGCCATGTCAAAACAGAAATCCTACCTTTCAATCCTAATTCTACTATTGTTTAGTCTGTTGTTCTTAAGCGGTTGTACGATTAAATTACCAAAACTTTTCCCTGAAGAAATTCCAATTTCCAACCTACCCGCTGATGCACTTCTAGTGGATAAAGAGGAGATCTATGAACGAACATTAACTCTCATTCAGTCTGCACAAACGTCAATCTACGTTGAGCAGGCAGAATTTGATGACCCTCGCCTTATTGAGCTTCTCCTTGAAAAATCCAGCTCAGGTATCGATGTCCGCATTCTCTTAGACCAATGGCAAAAGGTAAATCGAGCAACTCTCGATAAATTCAAAAATCAAAATGTTTCTGTCCAGTTTTATCCTGCTCAAAAAGGCCAGTATAACCACACTAAGAACTTAATAGTTGATCAGACCCGAGCTATTGTTTATGGTCCTCACTGGACAGAGTACGGATTTCAGACCCACGATCTTGCTCTCGAGTTATCCGGCAGATCCGCCTGGAAGGCAGCTACCTTGTTCTCCAAAGATTGGGAATTCACCACAACATTCCCTTTAAATGTCCCCAAGACATCCTCCCTACCGGAAGATAATATTATCTTAGCTACGAACGCTAATGTCCGACAACAACTTGCCGATCGAATCTCATCTAGTACAACTTCAATCTGGATTGAAAACACAGAAATTACAGATCCAGATTTAGTACAGGCCCTAATTGATGCTGCTGGTAAAGGATGTGACGTTCGGCTAATCCTTGATCGCGCTGTAACCACTAAGAATCCAGTGACTCTCGAAACCTTAACCGCCGCCCAGGGGGTTCAGATTCGGTATTACCCCAGCGAACCACCACTCGGAATGAGCGTAGGCATTTTTGATAATAAGTCGTTTATCTTAAGCAGTTCAGGTTGGACACGCTATTCATTTCTCGCCAACCATGAATTCTCCACAACCGTCCCTTCCCCTACTGCATCCATTCGATTAGGCGAGATGTTCTTACAGGACTGGGAAAAAAGTTCTGAATAACTACTGTGGCTATTTTCTTGCAAAGGTAAAAGACAGGCTCATGCCTGTCTTTTACCTTTGCAATTATTTTTTGGGATCTGACTCTTGATCAGCTAATTCCTCAAGTCCTTCTAAATGTTGGCAATCTGCGAGGATGCTGGGGATCCATTTTTGTCCTTCTACTTCAAGAATATTTAAGGCCGTATTATGTTGCCAAGGAGTTTTTGCCCACTCATGTACTTCAAAACCCAGTGCTTTGGTAATCAAAAGCTTTAAGGTCAAGCCATGAGTTACTAGACAAACCGTTTCTCCTGAATGAGCTTGAATGATATGTTGCACAAAATTCCAGGCCCTTTCCATGACTCCCGTCATGTTCTCTCCGCCTGGTGTAGTGACTAGATGTGGTTCTGAGTCCCAAATCTTAAAGATATCCGGATAGGTTTCCCGTAACTCTTGCCAAATACACCCCTCCCACTCTCCAAAAGAAAACTCACGAAGTGCAGGATTTAAAGACAATTTGCCAAGACCCAGCTCAAGGCGTATCTCTTCTGCTGTTCCAATCGCTCTTTGGGAATCACTGGAGTAAATATGATCAATCCGCTCGTTCTTAAGCCGAAGAGCTAAGGAACGGGCCTGAAGTATTCCCTTTTCCGTAAGCGGAGAGTCTAGACTTCCTTGAACTCGTCCTTCAATATTCCATAAGGTCTGACCGTGGCGCGTTAATATGATTCGAGTCATCAATACACCCCTTCAATCAAAAGGGTAGGGAATAATCCCTACCCTTCCCCGACTTGCCGTAAGATTCCAGGTTTCTGACCCTGCTCTCGCAGGTGGGTACCTAGTCCCAATTTTCCAACTTCCCTTATTCACACGGATAGGGCCTGTTGTACTAATTTGACATTTAGCTCCCTTGTCACATAATAGGATCAAAACCATGGTAATCAATACGCACAAGCTAGGTTATGTTACTATTATACCACCACTAGACAAAAAAATCTCTAGCAAATCTCGGAAATTATCGTTTCCGCATTTTGTCCTCAATTTCTGCTAATCGATCTTGAAGTAAGGCAATCGCCATTTCTTGATTACGTACTCGCCGCTTTAAGTGATCCACAAGCTGCGTAAGTTCTTCTACATCTTCTGAGATTGCTTCAAGAACTCCACCAGAACGAAGCGTTTCCTCATTGCTGATATCCTCTGGAGCTTGAGTTTTTTCCAAAGGGTTTTCGATTGAATTTTCCGCAGCGCTCAGAGGAGCTAAAAGATAATGAAACTTCGCATATCTAGAATTACGTCCAGGATGAACTTCTATAACTCCATCTTCAGCTAATGCCTGAATTGCTCGTTTCAAAGTTACACTTGCGGCACCTGTTTCTCGTTGAATATCTGAATATGCTAATTCGAAATCCTTACCTTGATACATACTAGAAATCTTCTCGAAAAATTCGACAAATTTCCGATGGGTTTTTTCCTTTAATCTCAATGCTAGTCCATCCTTCCCAATATTAATTAAATAATTCTTAAGAATAATTAATATTATATCAAATTTACGAATAAATGCTATACTGAATATTGGTAATAGTTAAACTTTAATTCGAAAGTAGGGTTTAATTCATTTATCCCCATAAAGTTTTTGAATTACTTCATCTGACAAGCCAAAGGTATGTTCATCTGCTGGAAAGAGACTAAATTTAACTTCCTCGTGATATTTATGAATGGATTGAACTGCTTCTTGTCCTAGTTGAGCAAATTGCTTAACAAATTTTGGTTTAAAGCGTTCAAAGAGTCCCAGTAAATCGTGAAATACCAAAACTTGACCATCACAATCCAGCCCTGCCCCAATTCCAATCGTAGGAATTTTCAATCCTGTGGATATTTGGGCAGCTACTTGTCTTGGTATGGCCTCGAGAACCAGTAAGAATACCCCAGCCTGTTCTAGTGCCTGACTGTCCTTAACCAACTGTACAGCACTCTCAAGGTCTCGACCCTGAACCTTAAACCCGCCCAATTGGTTTGCCGTTTGGGGGGTAAGGCCAATATGTCCTACAACAGGAATTCCTGCACGAGTTAAGCTTTCAACGATCGGAACAAGGTTTAAGCCTCCTTCGAGTTTTATTGCGTCCGCTCCCCCTTCCTTAATCAGTCTCCCAGCATTGATTATGGCAAGATCGAGTGTCGCATAGCTCATAAACGGCATATCAGCAATGACAAACGTTTTTGCAGCACCCCTGCGGACGGCTTTTGTATGGTGGAGCATGTCTTCCATAGTTACTGGAACAGTGGAATCATAGCCTAAAACTACCATCCCTAAAGAATCCCCGACTAAGATTGTGTCGACGCCTGCATCTTCTACTAACTTGGCTGAAGGATAATCATAGGCTGTTAACATACTGATTTTTTCACCAGCTTGTTTCATTTTTTCAAAATCAGGAATAGTCTTTTTCATTGTCCATTTTACCTCCCTTGTTAAAGTTCATACTTTCGCTCTACATTTTTAATACTCTTTTATACTGTCAATTAGTCATACTCCTTCAAGTTTAGGCATAGGTAGATATCAGTCAAAGGAGGGATAACCATGTCAAAATCCTTTCATTTAAGCTTAATTCTAAAAGGAATTCTCTGGGCGGCGATCTTAGCATTGTTATTGTCTCTGTTCTTTGGTGTCCTACTCTCTTACACATCACTCCCTGAATCAGAACTGTCGCTCAACATTATCTTTGGAACCAGCATTTTTGTCGCTGCCTTTGTCACAGCACACCAAGCGGGCACAAAGGGTCTCTACTATGGATTGAGTGTAGGTCTCGGATTCATCCTTCTGGTCTTGGTCTTATCCGCTGTTTTTTTGTCTGGTACCCCATCCTGGTTAAAGATGGCAGAGAAATCCATCATAGCCTTAGTTGCTGGCGGAATAGGTGGAATAGCGGGAGTCCTTTTTCCTCAATCTTAGCAGCAATTTTAAAGCAGCCTCTTTTTAGAAGAAAGGGAAATCTCATAGTGAGATTTCCCTTTCTTCTAAATTTGAACGTTTTTAATAATTTCTATCTTTACTGCCAAATTCCTGCTTACTTGACGCTGGAATTAAATAAATATTCAAAATGCTTCACATTTCATCTCCAAGGTTATACAATACCGTCAAAGTTACTTTAGGAGGATTAATCTATGTGCATTGAAAAGACACCTTGGGAGCAAGTTATTGAGTTTCATGGTCATACTTGCCCAGAAATTGCCTTAGGTTTTCGGGTAGCCCAAATTGCCAGGCGTGAACTAGAAATTAGCCCTTCAGCCAATTCTGAACTTATCGTCACAGCTTATACCCATTCCTGTGCTGTCGATGCTTTCCAAGTCTTAAATCACACAACCTACGGCCGTGGGAATTTATTTGTTCATGAAAAGAAGCAACATGTTTATGATTTTCACTACTCAGGGATAGCTGAAGGCTTGCAAATCTCCATACGCTCTGAAGTACTTGAACACCTCTCGGTAGCTACCGAACAATTGTCTCCACGTGAGAAGCAAAATGCTTTAATAGAAACCCTAAAATTTATCTTAGGGATAGAAGAGCTCCTTTTCTGTACAATTCAGAAACTCTAACTCCCGGTTAAACCACCCCACGTTGACGATCTCTCCAAAATCTCCAGACGAGAAGGATAAGGGAAACCCCTACGAATGCCATACTACTCCATTGGGCGGCTGTCCAGTCGAATAGAAATCGTGGGCTATCCCCTCTGAGGCTCTCTAAAAAGAACCTTGATAAGTTATATAAGACCATATATAACAAAAAGATCATACCTGACGGCCATTTTCTTAATTTCAGAATGACAAGGAGAGCAAAAATTATCACATCCACTTGCCCTTCCCATACTTCGGCTGGCCACAACGGTTGGTCCCCAAACTTATCTCGGGCAATTGTCCCTTCGGGATATAGAATTCCAAAATCCCCTCCTGTCGGCCCTCCAAAAGCATCCCCATTCATCAGGTTGGCATTCCTGCCGACCGATTGAGCCAACACAAGCCCCGGAGCAGCCAAATCAGCAAGTTCCCAAAATGGTAACTTCTTATACCAAACGTAAATTGCCGCCGCTAAAAGAGCTCCTATTACACCTCCTTGGATGGAAAGTCCACCATGCCAAATCGCAATAATTTCACCAGGGTATTGACGATAAAATGCCCAGTCGAAAAAAAACACTTGCCAAAAACGAGCACCCAAGATGCCGGAAATTAGTAATATGGGCGCTAAATCCATGAAAACGTCCATATATTGCGGTCGACCCTCTGCTTTAGCGAAGTACAGTGTAACACCTACTCCAAGAATAAATGCTAATGCAAAAAGGGTACCATAAGCTCTAATCGGAAAATCTCCCACAAAAAACCAGTATTGATGCATAGTGCCCTCCTTTGATTGAAAAACCCGTCTTCACAAATTATTCTTACCCATTGACTATCTCTGCAATAAATGAGCATCATCATTATATCTTGTATGCTAGAAGAGCTCAAGCGCACATCTAGCTTAACCTAGTGCCCGAGACCACTAACCGTCGATTGGTGGCTCATATTACAGCTTTAGAACTTCTTTTCTGAAGACTACGTGCTTCAGTGAACTAAATAATTATAAAAACAGACTCGATACTTCATCGAATCTGTTTAAACTTTCAACTATTTAGTTTTGCGTAAAAAGGATCAAATTTATTGGAATTGGGTATCGCTGCATCTCGCTGTGCTTTTCCGGTAGGTTTTTGAACTCTTTGAAAATAGTCGGAATGCTTCTTCTTAGCTGATCCCGCATCGGAGTATAATGTAACAAATAAGGCAGCAAATGCAATTAGTACTACAAACCACTGAAATAACATAACTAAACACCTCCATCCTTTATTTTATGACCTTCTGGGCAATTGTCAAGTCTTTTAATTAAAAGTCGCAGTTAAGCGGTCACCAGGATGTAAAACCGTCGTAAATTCAGCGGGTTGACCATTGACACTGATTTTTAAGGAGCCTGAAATCTTCTCTTCAGGAAACTTAACATAGGGTAACAAATCCGAAAGAATCGGCATGCGCTTGAATCCCTCTACTTTAAGATCCATACCATCCGTAAGGGGTTCGTCCATGGTAACAGTCTTGCCATGAAACGAAATAACAGTCTCTTGGGGAGGATACTCAATATCTATTCCATTAACTTTAAAGGGCATGGACTTGGGACAGAGTTGTAACTCGCCAACTGTAATCTGCTTTGTGTAAACCTCTATAGAATCCCCCTCTTGGATTATACAGTTCCGCCCTACTTCACAGTCATTGACTAAAATCGTACGGTTTAAGTTAAGAACAAGGGGTTCTCCATTGATCCGAATCTCTATAGCTACTTTTTTACCAAGTTCAAAACCTTTTTCTTGCAGGAGATTGTCTAAATTATCATTTGGAAGGTAGGTGATTTTATATCCGTCCAGTATGGGATCTTTTTCATTCATCGGTTGTTGGTTTACGAAAACCTGCGGAACAAATTTTTCACGCTGACCATTCCAAGAAATCCAGCTAGCCTTTTGAGGAGGCAATACATCCTCAAGATATGCTTTAGCATCGATCCCCTGTTCTCCTGGGGTAAAGGAAATTTCGTCTCCAGCCTTTAATGACTGATCTAATTTCCCCGGCTTGTCATTTACCCTTAATTGGGCTGGACTTCCCATAGTCCCCTTAATGACCCGCATCTCACTGTTCCATTCAAAGGTTAAGGCCGCTCCTGGCTTTCCAAAAAAAGTACGAGGCTGGATGCCAGCAGCGAGTAAGGCTTCCGCAACCGTGGTTAATTGTAATTCGAAAATTGGTACAGGCTTATTGTTGACTAAAACGGTATAATACTGAAGCCCGTTTCCTTCAAGAGCAGCTATGCCAATTCCAATCGGGGTGATGCTTTCCGGTCCCTTGACACTTTTCTCCCCAAAAATCTCCCCTAACCTTTCTCTGATTTGAAGACCGACGCGATTTTTGGGGATTTCAAGGGTCTCTGCCAAAACCTCAGTAAGACTAGGCGTTAAACTGCCACCGCCAATCAGAATAATGGCTTGTGGAACGTCATGATTGAGATTCAGAATCTCTCTTGAAATACTCTCAGCTAAGGTTTTAACCACAGGTAGGATTATCTTTAAGACTTCTTCCTTATTTACAACGACTTTTGCACCAAGAAAATCTTTAAATTTTAATTGCTCTTTGGTATTTAATTCTCGTTTTACTTTTTCTCCAACCTTAAAATCGAGCAAATAATGCCCACAGATCGTTTCTGTGACTTCATCTCCTGCCATAGGGACCATCCCATAAGCAAAAAAAGATCCATTTCTAGTCAAAGCAATATCTGCTGTTCCAGCCCCAACATCCACCAAAGCCAGATTAAGACGCCTCATATTAGCGGGTATTGCTGCTTGGCCTGCGGCAATCGGTTCTAGGGTCAAACTTGTCATTTCTAAACCTACTCGACCTAAGACAGCTACCAAACCATCGACGACTGTTCGGGGTAAGAAGGTCGCAATCACAGACACCTTGGCAGTTTTTCCGCGTTGCCCGATCAAATTAGATATTTCTTCTCCCTCATTCCAGCGGGCAATGGGATTATATCCAACACAGAGGTAGCTATGAGCCTCATCTGCACTGGATGATTCAAGTTGGTGTAACGCTTGATGAACCGCCTCCATCTCTAGGGCCAGTACACTCTCTCGTTCCCAACGGACAGGAAGCACTTCTTTATGTTCAGCAACAGCCACTTCTGTTCTCAGCGCACGGCCCGCAGCAGCCACAGCAACCTGTTTTAAGGGTCTCTCTAACTTCTTTTCCAAGCTCTCTTTAACCTTGACGACCGCCCGAGCGACTTCGTCCACATCATGAACTTGTCCATCATACATAGCCCTTTGTCGATGCTCAGTTTGGGCACTGGCCAAAATCTCATAACCTTGTCCTACACCCTTGGTCATCACAAGCCCCATCACCATGCGGGTACCAATATCCAATGCAAAAATAGGTTCCACTTATTTCACCTCTCTTTGTCTAAATTCGACTCTTTCGAGACAAAATCCTTTAGTTATAAAACAAAACTCCGAATATGTTCTCACTCTCACAATCTGTGCCGCCTAATTCAATTTAAGGTATAATTAGTTTGTTTGCATAACCTAAAGCAATTATACCTTAAAGGGGGTCTATGGACTCAACTTTTTATGTCTTAAATAAAAGGTCTCCTCCTAGAGAAAGTTCATTTCAATGAGAGGAGACCTTTTGTATACAATTACCTTTTTCCCCTTACCTATAACAACAGAAGTATTCTTCTTTAAAGCTATTGGCTTAAAAAGATTTTATCATTTCCAAAGGCCAAAGGGTTATTTGCGGGATGTAAGTAATAATAATTAGGACCACAATCATAGCTAGCAAGAATGGCCACAACCGCTTAATGATAAGATCCATTCGAGTACCTGCAATATTTGCTGCTACATATAAGTTAATTCCTACAGGCGGTGTAACAAGACCAATCCCTAAATTGACAATCATTAAGACCCCGAAATGAACGGGGTCAATTCCTAAGGCCATGATAATTGGCACAAGAATTGGCGTAAGGATAATAATGGCTGCCGCTGTCTCCATCACCATACCCACTAAGAGAAGAAAAACGTTGACAATTGCCAGAATGACTAGAGGATTACGGGAGATCCCTAAGAGCCAAACAGCAATATCTTGTGGAATCTGCTCCCGGGTAAGCACTAAAGCAAAAAGTGCAGCGCAGCCAATAATAAACATGATGATGGCTGTGGTAATAACACTTGACGCAAGACTCTCCTGGAGTTTTTTCCAAGTAAGTTCCCGATAGACGAAACTACCAACAATATACCCATAGACAACTGCTACCACTGCGGCTTCCGTAGGTGTAAAAATACTACCATAAATTCCACCTAGAATAATTACTGGCATTAACAAACCCCATAAAGAGTCTTTAAATGCCGATAGGATTTCTTTGGGAGTAGCGGGTTCTTCTTTGCCATACCCTTCTTTACGGGAAATCACATAACCTACAATGATAAGAGCAATCCCAATGAGGATACCGGGTCCAAATCCACCAAGGAACAGATCACCGATGGACACATTGCCACTTATCCCATATAAGACCAGAGGTATACTCGGTGGAATAACAATTCCGATAGCCCCGGAACATGCTTGTACACTCGCTGAAAATTCTCTATTATATCCTTTTTTGACCATGGATGGGATGAGAATTGTACCTAAAGCAGCTGTGGCAGCTGCACCAGATCCGGAAATAGCAGCAAAAAAGATACCTGCCAGAATGGACACGATCGTTAATCCTCCGTGCATCCTGCCCACTAATGTACTGGCGAAATCTATCAAGCGCCTGGAAATTCCACCGACGGCCATAAGATTACCCGCCAAAATAAAGAACGGAATAGCCATTAAAGGAAATGAGTCCATAGCCCCAAACATCCTTTGGGGAACAATCAGTAAATTCATATTGCCGACAAAAAATAAAGCCGAAGCAGCTCCCAACCCGAGACTTACAGCAATAGGGGCACCAATTAACATGAGTACTAAGGTAATCAAAAATAAAACAATACTCATATCAACTTCCCCCTTTTAATAATTTTTTCAATTTCGGCAAAAGAACTAATCAGTAATAAGACACCACTAATTGGAATAATGAGGTATACATACCCGATGGGTAGTCCCATAGCTGGAGTTAATTGACCAAACGACCGAACTGCAAATTGACTGCCGAAATAAATTAGCAAACTGTAAAACACACTGCTAACTAGCAGGGCAATAACCTGGACAACTTGTCTAGTCCGCCCTGGTAAAAAGCCTGCAAAGATCTCAATCATAGGATGGGCTTTTTTTTCTATGGCTAAGCTTGCTCCCAAGAAAGTAATCCAGATCATCAAATATCTAGCAAGTTCTTCAGACCAAGCTAGGGGATGTTCCAGTAGGAAGCGGGAAATAACCTGAGCGAAAACCGCTAAGGTCATAATTATCAGGAGTAAATTAGTAAATCGACCTATAACTTTATTAACATTATGCACGACCGTACTCAGCATATGGTTCCCCCTTCTGAAATATTGTAAGAGGAAGTAGGAAACCTCTACTCCCCCTTACAGAATTTCTATTTTGTGTCAAGAATTTGCTTGATGATATCTTCACCAATCTCTTTTGAATATTTTTCATAGACAGGTTTTACCTTCTCACGGAACGCTGTGGAATCAGGTGTTGTGATAACCGTACCAAATTTCTTCATATCGGCTATGTACTTTTCATCAGCCTCTTTTAACATTTGTCTCTCAACTTTAGCGTTGCTCTTAGACAGTTCTTTAAAAGTCACCTTGATATCATCAGGGAAACTATCCCAAACCTTTTTACTAATGACTAAAACCATCGGTGAGTAGTTATGATTGGTCAGTGCTACGTATTTCTGCACCTCGTACAAACGGGAGGTACTAATAATAGCTAAAGGATTCTCCTGTCCGTCGATGGTTCCCTGCTGGAGGGCAGTAAATACTTCTGCAAAAGCCATTGGAGTCGGTAAAGCGCCAAGTGACTTCCAGGCATCCATGTGAATCGGGTTCTCCATAGTTCTGATTTTCAAGCCTTGAATATCTTCTGGTTTTTCGATAGGTCTCTTAGAATTCGTCAAATTACGAAATCCGTTTTCCCAGAAGGATAAACCGACTAAGCCCTGACTGGACATTCCGTCTAAAAGCTTTTCACCAATAGGTCCGTCCAATACTTTAATTGCTTGCTCCCTGTCTTTAAATAAGAAGGGCAAATCAAATATTTTCATTTTAGGATCAAAATTCCCAGCTACAGCCGTTGTTGATAAGACCATATCCATAGTTCCAAGTTTAGCACCTTCAAGCATTTCCCTTTCACCGCCTACGGTAGCTTCAGGGAAGACAGCGATTTTTACACGGCCATTGGTTTTTTCTTCAATCTGTTTACCCATGTTAATTAATTCAGTGTTCATCGGATGACTGGCAGCGGCAACATGTCCAGCTTTAAGTTCCCATTTTTGCTCACTAGTGGCAGCCTTGTCGGAACTTTTAGCACCGCAACCGGCCACCGCCAATAAACCCAGCGTTAACAATCCAATTAAACTAATACTAATAAATTTTGACTTTTTCATTATTTTCCTCCTCCATAATTTAAGAAGATTTTTTAATTTCATACCCGCTTCTTCACCTTATCTCTATTTTGGGTACCCCTCCCTCTTTTAGATACGATTTTTCTAATACTTCGATAGGATGTAACACCTCTATAGTCAAACCATGCCTTTTTATGCCGTGCTCCAATTGAATGCGACAGGCCGGGCAGGAGGTGGCCAGAACGGAAGCCCCTGTTTGTTTAACATTTTCGATTTTCCGATCAAGTATTTTCATCGAAATATCATAGTGGAAAATATTAAATGTACCTCCACCGCCGCAACAGCGATCAGCTTCAGCCATTTCCTTAAAGTTTACCCCTGCCGACTCCAGAACCTTGCGGGGAGCCTCCCTCACATTTTGATAGCGGACTAAATGACAAGGATCATGATAAGTCACCGTTGTTTCTGCACATTCGCTTACTGAGGGCAACTTGTCAGATAAAAACTGATTTATATCCATTACCTTACTGACAAAGCTTAAGGCTTCAGCCTCTTCACTCTTCCCTTGGAATAGTTCACCATAAGACTGCATTGTGGATCCGCAAGTAGCACAATCGGTCAAAATGACATCCACCCCGGTAGCTGAGAAGGCTTCTATATTCTGCCAAGCAAGTTTGCGGGCGTTTTCCACATCTCCATAATTATCATGAGCTGCCCCGCAGCAAACAACCTTAGTCGGAATGACAACTTCATAGTCCAGCTTTTCCAAAATATTAATAGCTGCCCTAAGCACCTGCGGGTAAACATTATTATCCATACAACTTAAGAAAAATCCTACTTTTTTATCGCTCTTCTTAAGTTCAATTCCTTTCAAGAGTTCTCGAAAAGTATTCTTAGGCAATTGAGGCAAGATATCTTCCTTAGTCTTTAACGTTTTGGGCAGCAAACGATTTACTCCAGTCCTTCGAGCCAGTTTTAAAGAATCTAAAACCAGCGTAAAGTGTTTTGGTTTGACCAGCACATTTTTTAACAGAATATGACGTACCAATGGTTGCCCCTTTTTAATGGCGAAATGGGCCCTTGCTGCTCTAATGATCTTATCCGTAGGTACCTGAGGTGGGCAGCTAACAACACAAGCACGACAACCCAGACATAAATCCAGATAATCCCTCATTTTCGGAGTTAGGTCTAGATTCCCGGCTAAGTGTTCGCGCACTAACCTTAACCTTCCCCTGGCTACCGACATTTCCCGCTTTTCTACACTAAAAATCGGGCAAACAGCAGTACATGAACCACAGCGAATACAACGATATAATTCTTCGGTAAATTCATGTAAAGGTTTCATTCTACTGCCTCCGCAGGTAAGACCTTGTTGGAATTCATGATGTTTCGGGGATCCAAGGCATGCTTTATTTTGCGCATGACATCTATTCCTGTTTCACCCAGTTCCCACTCCATGAATTTGACCTTATCCAGCCCAATCCCATGTTCCCCGCTCAAAGTACCACCCAACTCTAAAGCAGCTTTAAACATTTCATCGATCGCTAGTTTAACACGCTTAATTTCATCGTGATTGTTCTCATCTGTGAGAATTATGGGATGCATGTTCCCATCACCGGCATGCCCTAAAATGGGAATTTTAAGTTGATACTTGGCCGCTAAATCTGTAATAGTCTTGACTATGTCCGGAATCTTACTGCGTGGTACAGTGACATCTTCCACGTAAAGAGTTGGGGCACTTTTAGCCATCGAGGAAAAAGCAGCTTTACGACCCGCCCAGATTTGATTGGACTCTGCCTCCGTGGTTGCTATTCTGATTTCACGTGCACCAAACTGTCGGCACACTTCTTCTACTTGTTTAATTTGTACCGGAACATCTCTTTCGCTGCCATCGACTTCAATCAAGATGGCGGCTGCAGCATCTACCGGCAAGCCGCAGGGTACATAGGCTTCAATCAAACGCATTGCTTCTCGGTCCATGAACTCTAAGGTGGTGGGAATAATTTTAGCGGCAATGACCCCTGAAACTGTCCGTGCTGCATCTAACAAATCATCGAATACTGCAAGCATTGTTCGTTTACTCTCGGGCAATGGTATGAGACGTAAAATAAGTTCGGTAAAAATCCCCAAAGTCCCTTCGGAACCGACAAACAGTTTAGTTAAATCATACCCAGTGACATTTTTTACGGTTTTGCCGCCCATTTTTAAGATTCTACCATCCGCTAGGACCATTTTAAAACCTAACACATAGTCGCGAGTTACCCCATATTTAAATCCACGAGGACCACCGGCATTTGTCGCTACATTTCCTCCCAACATCGACATACTCGAGGCCTGAGGATCAGGTGGATAGAATAAACCTAAAGCTTCTACCTGACGCTGGAAATCAGCAGTAATAACCCCAGCTTGGACTACTGCGCAAAGGTTAGCTGTATCTATTTCAATAATCCTGTCAAAACGGTGCATTGCCAAGACAATACCACCTTTGATAGGTATCGAGTTCCCACAAATATTAGACCCGCCACCTCTAGGAGTTATCGGTATACCAGCTTGGTTTGCCAGCATTACAACTTGGGAAATCTCCTCAATAGTGCCGGGTATGACCACGGCTTCAGGAATCTGATGGTTAGGCGTCGGATCATAAGAATAGCAAATAATATCTTCTTTGTCTGTTAACACGTTTTCTCGACCTACACATTGCTGTAAAGAATGAACAAAACTTTTTTCTAACAACGATAATCCTCCTACCTTTACTGTTCTAAAAACAGTAAATAATTTTGGCTGAATGACTAAAACTCTCTTAAAATAGTTGTTTGGTTGGACCATTTGTTCATCTAACTTATGAACAAATTTCGTAGCGGTCCAACCCAATTAATAGTTATTCGCGATTTTCGACAAGACTCCTTCTTCTATTTTACAAAACAGATAAAAAAATATCGTTGTTATACATCACTTTAGTCCTTTTTCGTTGTCATAACGTTTAAAGCATGATAAAATTTCATTAGACCAGCTAATAAAAGTCAAG
>DOPS01000067.1:0-11235 GCA_003512645.1 Desulfosporosinus sp. | reverse complement strand
TATGTCGCCAAACTCGGGTTCTAAATTAGAATTTATCGAAAATACGGGGTGATACGATGCACGGTGGAAATCTCCGCAGAGCGCAAGAATTGTATGGCTTGGATTCATTTATCGACCTCTCCGCAAATATCAATCCTTTTGGACCACCACCCGGGGTGTGGGCTGCCTTGCAAAAGGGCATGGGGGATATTGTCTATTATCCGGATCCTGAGAGTCTAGCCTTAAGAAAGAAACTTTCCAACCATCTGGAACAACCTAAGAAAACGATCATGGTTGGTAACGGTGCCGGTGAATTAATATTCACCATTGTGCAAGCGTTGAAACCGAAGAAAGTAGCAATACCTATTCCCACCTTTAGTGAATACGAACGAGCTGCGCGTTCGGTTGGGGCTGAAGTACACTATATCCCACTTGGCCCTGAGGGCTGGGCAAAGTTCAATCGAAGGGACGGAGAAAGCGAAAACCCCAGATCTGAGGGTGATAGTGACCCGATCTGGAGTGAACTCCTCAAAGGGTGTGACTTACTCTTTCTTTGCTCTCCCCATAATCCAACGGGTAGTGTCCTTGAAAAAGACACCTTTGAACGAATTCTAAACTTAACTAAAGAAATCGGGTGTAGAATTCTCTTTGATGAGTCTTTCCTTGATTTTTTGCCAGATGAGGATCGTCATTCGGCTCGCAGCTATTTAGCTGCCAACGAGCATCTCATGGTTCTCTACTCTTTAACCAAGTTTTACAGTATACCAGGCTTACGTTTGGGCACGGTCTTTGCATCACAGTCCTTAATAGCTAATTTTGAGCAGTACCGCGATCCTTGGTCTGTGAATGTTCTTGCCCAGCATGCCGGGATCACAGCCCTCGAAGATTCAGGGTTTCCGGATGAAGTGCGAGAAAAATTGAGGGAGAGTCGATTGTATTTTTACCGAGAATTTGCCTTAGCTGAATTTTTAGACCTAAAACTTTGGCCGACATCTGTCAATTTTGCTTTGATCGAGGTATTGAACCAGACGCCAGAACCATTAATTCAGCATTTAGGACGTTCAGGGATTCTTGTGCGAGACTGTGCCAGCTTTGCAGGTCTGCCGGGCAATTTTATTCGGGTCGCGATCAAAGATATCTTCGTTATGCAACAGCTTCTTGAGGGTCTGCAAGGATTCTTGGTTAATGATAAAGGAGGTGGCAACAATGCACATAGCTGAGGGAATGCTTCCCGGCCCCTACGCACTGGCGTATTGGGTTGGTGCAGGTACTTTTGTTGCAGTTGGGGCAAAAAGCCTAGCTAATAAGAGTCAAGAAATTCCGATGATGAAGCAATTAGTGGGAGTTATGACTGCGGGGATCTTCCTGGTTTCGCTCCTGCCAATTCCTGTTCCTATGACCGGAACCTGTTCCCATCCCGGAGGAACTCCTTTGGGAGCTATTTTGCTGGGACCGGCTATTACGGTGTTAATGAGTCTCGTCGCCCTCTTATTTCAAGCCCTCTTCTTCTCCCACGGCGGCTTGACAACACTTGGGGCAAACACTCTGACTATGGGAGTTTTTGGGGGCTTTATAGGTTGGACACTTTTTTGGGGACTGCGACGGTTTAAGATTAATCTCTTTTGGGCAGGGTTTATGGCTGGATTTATTGGAGATCTCGCAATTTATGTGGGGACATCGACTCAATTAGCCTTGGCCATTCATGGAACACATCCTTTTCGGGAAGTCTTCCAGGCAATTTTAATTGTGTTTATTCCCACCCAATGGCCGATCGCTGTCTTGGAGGGAATATTTACAGGTTTAGTCTTAAAATATATTGCCGACCATCGTCCGGACATATTAATAATGCTGCACATTTTACCTGCTTCTGAAGGTGTAAAAAACGTGAGTTTGGAAAATACTCTGATTTGAATCTCTCAGAGAGAGGAAAAACAAGATGAAACAACCAGTATGGAAATTGGGATTCGTAATTTTATTGATTGGGGTTATTATATATCTGGGGGTCTACGGTCCAGAGATGCCAGGTGCGGATGCTCAGGTCAATGCCATAGCCGAGAAATATGCCTTAGAAGTGGGGGCAGGGGAACGTCCGCCCTTGATTAATACGGATAAGGGGGATCTCTTACTTTTTCTGTTTGCTATAGGAGGTGCGGTTGCCGGCTTTTGGATTGGGTATGTATGGCGGGATCTTTTCGGCCAGACTAAAAGCCCAAACAAATTGTCCAAACCCTAACCATGTCAGTGATGATCCAACTTTAGTTGAACGATGCACTTTTAGTTTTATGTGCGAGGGGGAAAAATTGATGCTGGCGCAAGGGATACGAGATCAGAATCCAACGACAAAATTGTCTCACGTTGACGGCCGCGTCAAAGTACTCCTTACCGTTGCTAGTTTGCTTGCTGCTACAAGTACAAGTTCCTGGCTATTGCCGTTTTGCTTTGGCGTTATAAGTCTGCTGCTCTTACGTTTTGTCGGAGTAAGCTGGCGTTTGTTGTGGCGGCGCTTGCTTCCAATCTTTCTGCTTGCGACCTTTGTGGGAGGCACTCAGATTTTCATAAATGGTCACACACCCTTGTTTGAATGGCATATCTTTTCTTTCCGTTTGATTGGGTACTATGAAGGAATTGAACGAGGTGCCTTATTTGCAGCTCGAATTATCGGTGGGATTAGTATAATGTCAGTCTTAACCTTGACAACCACCGTTCAAGAGTGGATTCAAGCGCTTGCTTGGTTTAAGGTTCCCCAATTTTTGATTGAAATCATGACCCTGGCCTATTCCTCATTATTCACCTTATTAGATGAGTTAGAACGCCTGCAAAAAGCCCAGCAGATGAGATTGGGTTATGGAACATGGTGGCGAAGTATACAATCCATTGGGGCCATCGGGGGGATATTATTTATTCGTGTTTTCGACAAGAGCGTCCGGTTATGGCAAGCCATGAGATGCCGAGGCTATAATGGGGAAATATCCGTTCTAAATGATCGTGCTCTAAAAAGGAATGACATTCTAGTATCCGGCTTAGGATTAATGATTATTCTTGGCAGCTGGTTCGTAGGGAGATAGACTATTTAAAATGATAAAACCATAAGGAATTTGAGGGTGACGTTGTGGTATTGTTGGAGACACAAAATTTGAATTTTGCCTATCCTAATGGGGCGGAAATCTTGCACGGCGTAGACTTTTCCGTAAATGCGGGGGAATGTGTCGCCCTATTAGGAGCCAATGGTTGTGGAAAAACAACCTTGTTTCAGCACTTCAACGGGCTTTTGAAACCTCGTTCTGGACGTATCCTTTTGATGGGTAAGGAGATATCCCAGTGGTCTAAAACTGAGGTATTTACACATGTGGGGATGGTTTTTCAGGATCCTCATGACCAGCTCTTCGCAGCAAGTGTCTATGAAGACGTTTCCTACGGCCCGAAAAATCTAGGGTTATCCTCCTTTGAAATTCAGGAACGAGTCGAATCGGCCTTAAAGCAATTGAAAATGTGGGATCAACGGAATCACAGCATTCATCAACTGAGCTACGGTCAGAAGAAACGGGTAGCAATTGCTGGAGTTTTAGCGATGCGCTCTGAAATCATTGTTCTAGATGAACCAACGGCAGGTTTAGATCCTCGAACTGCGGCTGACCTGATGCTTACTTTAAAAGGATTACAGGTCAATAAAGGTTTGACAATCATACTTTCAACTCACGAAGTTGATATTGTACCGATCTACTGTGATAAGGTGTATGTCATGCAAGAGGGACATATCGTTATTAAAGGAACACCCGAGCAGGTTTTCTCGGATCCCGCACTGATTAGAGAGGCTTACTTGCGTCTGCCTCGAATCGCCCACCTTTGGGAGATCTTGAAGCATAAAGAGGGACTTAACTCATCTGCTAATCCACTAACTATCAAAGAGGCACGAGAAGCCTTTCGTAAGTTGTAGTTCTATCGCAATGGAATATAGTGAACTGATTCAATAGAAGATGAAACGTTCATTAGGATAAAAGTAGGGACCCTTGATCAATTTAAATCAAGGGTCCCTACTTTGTTTTGTACCTTGAACTCTACCTATGGATTACTATGCTTATTTTTGGAGAAAACTAGACTCTATGAAAAAAATATAGGTATGGAGAGGGTCGGTCATAATATGATATGGTATTTTCTGTTGTTTATAAACCTTCTTCAGGTGATTATTCTTGGCAAAGTCATACTCCTGGAAAATAGAGCCCACGGAAATACGATTACTTGGCTCTTCTTACTCGGTCTTCTTCCCATCTTGGGGTTCGTCCTCTATATAGCATTTGGACGAAAGGCACGATTATTTCGCCATAAACATATCCCTGCTAATCCATTGGAGAAATCAGTACTTCAGCAACAGACTGAGAATAACTATAGGGATTTGTCATCTCGCTTAGTTACAGAATCGGAAATGAAATTAGCTTGTCTACTTTTAAACATGGGCTTTGGACCTCTAACAGTTCATAATCAAATTGAAGTTCTTTTAAATGGCGGAGAGAAATTTCAAGCCTTATTTAACGCTTTAGAAGGAGCAAGCCATCACATACATCTTAGTTATTATATTTTCAAAGACGATGAAATTGGCGAAGATGTCTTAAAAATCTTAACTCGTAAAGTTGCTGAAGGAGTAGAAGTTCGTGTTCTGCTTGATGGTATGGGAAGTCTTTCAATTTCAGGCGGTTTTATAAAAAGTATGCGAGAAGCAGGGATTCAGGCAAAATGGTTTTTCCCGATTCGCTTTCCATATCTAACGTCAAAATTAAACCTGCGTTACCATCGTAAAATTGTCGTGGTGGATGGTAGGACAGGTTTTATGGGAGGACTCAATATTGGAGATGAGTACTTATCTCGTGACTCTAAATTAGGTTTTTGGCGGGACACGCATCTAAAACTTGAAGGAGAAGCTGTGCATACCCTCCAATCCACGTTCCTAAACGATTGGTATTTTGTAACTCGTCAAGAATATACTGGAGCCTGTTATTACCCACCATCTAACATTACTCAGAATCTGCCCGTTCAAATACTCGCCAGTGGCCCAGATTCCAACTGGGCCACAATTTTACAGAGTTTTTTTAGTGCGATCACTATGGCTAAGCAGAGCGTTTACATAGAAACACCCTACTTTATCCCAGATGAGAGTTTGATCATGGCCCTAAAAACGGCAGCTCTCAGCGGTTTAGACGTGCGACTCGTTGTACAGGGAATCCCCGAACACAAACTGACCTATTGGGCAATGAATTCTTATTTCGAAGGATTACTTCAGGCGGGCGTAAGAATATTCCGTTACATGAAAGGAACCCTTCATGCCAAGATCCTGCTCATAGATCATCAGCTTGCTTCTGTAGGGTCTGCAAATATGGATCTTCGCAGTTTTGACTTAGATTTTGAGATCTGTACCTTTGTCTATGATCAGTCTGTGACTGAACACTTAACCCAGAATTTTCTGGATGACCTAAAAGAGTCTAACGAAGTTATTCTTAAGGAGTTTCGAGGTCGCCCAGTCATTGAACGATACAAAGAATCGAGTGCCCGTTTGTTTTCAGCGCTTTTATAATTATGTTCAACTTTGGCTAAACGAATTAAGGCAAATAGAAAGATGTCAGCTGTGTCCTGAAATGGCCTAGTGACATCCTTTTGTTTTGTTTAAAGCAGATTAACAAAATATTTTTTAATTATCGTCAGATAAGTCGCTCCAGGTACGTCTATAGATAGTGTAAGTGTTGAATTTAAGAAGTCCTTATAAGGGTAATACACTTCCAAAATATATGATATGATAGCTTAAGCAAGCCACATAGACAAAGCTTGTTGAAACATATTAAAGAGAAGGCAGGAGGCTGACGACGAGGTGGAGGCCAATTCGTCCTTTGATGAGACCTATGAACTACTATTTCCCTTGATCTACCGATTTGTGTCGATCCGCGTACCCAAGTCGGATGTGGAAGATGTCACGGCTGATATTATCGTAAAGATATGGCGGGGTTTAGCTGATATAGAGCAAATGACTGCTCTAAAAGCATGGGCTCTAAAAATTGCAACTCATCAGATTGCGGATTATTACCGGACCCATAAACGCAAACCCATGATAACTTTGGAGGACACAACTAAGCCCCTAGCTCAGGAATGCGATCAAAGTGAAACTTGGGCGACCCTTTTAAGTGTAGGAGAAACCTTAGCAAAACTCTCTCCTCAACAGGTCAACGTCATCCAACTTCGATTAATAGAGGGTTTTAGTGCTGGGGAAGTTGCCCAAATCTTGGGAACGACCCAACAGGCTGTGGATAGCCTTTTATATAGGGCGAAGAAAGGGTTCCGTAAAATTTATCAAGGGAACCAAAACAAAGGAGGGAGGGTCCTATGAAATGGCATTTGAATAAAGCAGAACCCATGGCCCTCTGGGAAGAAGATGGTGATTTAGAACGCATGAAGACCTTTTTCCGTACGATGGAGTTAGATCCTGAGAGTAATGAGCAGATTAAACAGAGTGTGAAACAAAAGGCCCTTGAAAGAATGGCAAAGGCTGAAGAAGGGGAAAGGTTGCCTATGAATAGCAATGAAGGCTTAGTTCAACGGACGCGAGTTAAATTGCGTACCTGGATGGGAGTTTTTCCTTGGAAACTCAGTGTTTCTGTTGCTATGTTAGCCCTCTTTGTAATCATTGGGCAAGGTGCTATGAACTCCTCTTGGAACATTTTTCCCCGTATGAGCTCGGAGAAATCTACACAATCCTCCATTGCGGCCCCTGAAATGGCAGGTGCTGTAAGAGCAAAGGGAGAACCCACGACCCAGGGCGAAGCTCTATATGGCGACATGGCCGCTAGGGACGGGGCAGAGCAGAAAGCGTATTCTTTAAATACAGCTGCTGATACAGCATCCCTCAAACAGGATCAGCTGGCAATTCTTCCTGTTCCACCAGATCAAGATATCGTTCCTCCAGCCGATGCCGGGGTCACCCGAAAAATTATTCATGATTTATCCTTAACCCTCGAAGTAAAAATCCTGAATGACTCGGTCACCCTGATTAGCCAGGAAGTTGAGAAACTTCAAGGATATGTCGTTTCATCTCAACAAAGCGGGTCAGATAATCATTCATCTGCCCAACTTACGGTTAAGATTCCAGCCGATAAACTCAACGTATTACGAGATTCGCTCTCAGCTTGGGGCAAGGTCCTCGATCAGCGACTGTTTACTAACGACATTACCAACCAATACTATGACGTTCAGTCTCGCTTACAAGTTCGAGAGGCAGAAGAGAAACGTTATCTCGAAATTTTGAACCAGGCCAAAACAGTCGAGGATGTGCTTAAGGTGGAGAATGCCCTAGGCAACGTCCGACAAGAAATCGAACACCTTAAAGGGCAATTAAAACTCTGGAATAATCAAGTGGATTACTCGACAGTAAACTTTCAGCTCGTTACCCTCCAAAGCCCTAATCTCAATGTTAAGAACCCTTGGCACCCAATCTCCTGGAGTGAAACCTGGAAAGCTGCTGGGGACGCAGTATTGAAAACCTTGAGCAGCACTTGGAATGCCCTAAATTATCTTGTCGTCGGAATAGGGTATGCATCCCCATTCCTAATAATCGCTGCTTTGGGATGGGGCGTTTACCGAGTATGGAAGAAAAGAAATTCTTAGTGACCTCAGGAAAGGGCCTAGACCTGCATATCAGCATGGTCTAGGCCCTTTCTCTGTACTTATCAGAAAGTATAACTTTCGTAGCATACTGCAAGAAGGCTAATACGTGCGAAGACAGTGTCTTCGTGTGGGCGCAAGCCAAGTTTTCTTTAGCCGCCCTTAACTTTACGTTTAAGATATATGTCTGTATAATGAAATAAAATGTAATCTTTACCATGAGTAAGGCAGGAGGTATTGATTTGAAACTCTCAAAGCGAACAAAGTATATTGGAGGATTTATCGGGATTGCTGTCGGCGCCATCCTCGCTGCTTACGGGATTCAGGGTTTTATTGTCTATTCCGGGTTAAGTGGAGGTGGAGTTGGTGGAATTGCACTGCTCCTTTACTATACCGTGAACCTTCCGATTGGAGTCGTGACCTTTATCTTGAATGTGCCTTTGCTTGTCTTAGGTTGGCGAGAAGTCGATAAACAATTCGTCTTTAAAACCATCTGGGGATTGGTAATTTTCTCGTTTTTTCTGGATCTGTTCATCGGTGTTCAACCTCTTGATTTCGACGATGTTTTTCTAGGGTCTCTTTATGGAGGGGTCATCTTAGGGGTTTCCACAGCTATCGTATTTCACTTCGGTGGGAGCCTAGGTGGAACTGACATCGTCTCTAAAATTATTCAACGGAAGTATGGTGTGCCCATGGGTACATCTGCCCTTGCTATTAATGGAGTTATTATCCTAATTTCTTGGGCAATACTTGGTCCAAAAGCGGCACTTTATACCTTGGTTATGCTATTCGTCTATGGCCGTGTACTTGATGTAATCCAGAGCGGAGTTCCGACCAAATCGATTACGATCATTTCAGATCATTCTGAGGCACTCGTCGATCGAATTATGCTTGATCTAGGCCGGGGTGCGACGTTTTTACATGGCAGAGGAGCTTACTCTTGCGAGCCAAAAGATATTATTATCTGTGTCGTCAGTCTGCCAGAAATAGGCCGTCTAAAACGAGCTGTGCGCGAAATAGACCCACAGGCCTTTATCATTATCCAAAATGCAGGAGAAGTTTTAGGTCGTGGCTTTATTAATAATGCTTGATCAAATTCAAAGAAGACTCCCACTTCTATAAGTGGGTGTTCCTTATTTCACTCAATACCTAGTTACTTCATTTCTGAATCCAAGGTTCTAAGTTCACTCAAAGTAGCTAAGCGATACCCCTGTGCTTGAAGATTGTCAATGATTGAACCTAATGCTTTCACCGTTTGACTTCTCTGATACCCTCCGTCATGCATCAGGATAATGGCACCTGGAAAAACGTCGCGCAGGACGTTATCCACGATGGGTTTAACGCCAGGGTTACGCCAATCTTTGCTATCCACACTCCAGAGGACGACCATATGGCCATTTTTTTTAACCGTTTCTAGTTGGGTTTTGGAGACAAATCCTCCTGGGGGACGATAGAAATAGGTGTGGGTACCAGTAGCCTCGAAGATTATTTTGTCTGTTTGACTTAATTCCGCAACTAACTTGCGTTGTTGATAATCATGGTTAAAACTGTGGTTTCCAATTTCATGGCCCTCATTAATCAAGCGCTTTAGCAAGAACGGGTTGGCCTGTGCCGCTTTCCCTAAAACAAAAAATGTGGCCCGTGCATTCTTTGCTTTGAGGATATCTAGAACAGCGGGAGTATCGATGGGATCAGGCCCATCATCAAAGGTCAAGGCTACCACTTTTTCCTTAGTATTTGCCAGGTAATAGGTTCCCGGCGTCCGAACCAGTGAGGGGGTCGTCAAGGAACGTTGAGTCATACCCAGAAATCCTACCGTAATGATGAGCAATAGGAACCTTATCAGCAATTTGCGTCGAGAGAATACGTAAATCTGCAACACTATCTACCCTCCAATCGCTTATATATTCCTATGGATGAAGAACTAGTTCCATGCCAAGAATCTTTTAACTTCACTAACTTCATGAAATTAACTTGAAGGGACAACATGTCCTTAGAAAGGAGCGATTGATTTGGGTTTCCGTTTCGTATTCGGGCGGGCTGGTAGTGGCAAGAGCACCCTATGTTTGGATGAAATCCGTAGCGAACTACGCAGGGAACCCTTAGGGGAGACACTCATCCTCCTAGTTCCCGAGCAGGCAACTTATCAGATGGAAATAGCCTTAGCCAATACTCCTGATCTTGGTGGAAGTTTACGCGCTCAAGTCTTAAGTTTTCGGAGACTTGGCTGGCGTGTCTTTTCTGAAACTGGGGGAGGGCAAAAAATACTGATCGGTACCATTGGTAAACGGATGCTCCTCCGCAAGATCCTCTTAAAGCATCGTCTTCATTTCAAAGCGTTTGCTCGCTCTGCTACCCGACCAGGTATGGCTGATCTTCTCGCGCAAGCTATTGGGGAATTCAAAACTTACCGGATTGTTCCGAGTGCTTTACGAAAGGTCACGAAAACTGATGGAATTTTAAATGATAAACTCCAGGATTTAGCCCTTATTTATGAAGAATTCCAAGCAGCTCTAGGCTTAAGAACCCGCGACCCAGATGATGAATTATCGATCTTGGCAGAAAAACTCCCTATGGCCCCCCTTCTTCAAGGGGCTAAAGTGTGGGTTGACGGGTTTACAGGATTTACCCCTCAGGAATTAGAAGTCTTGAAAACCCTTGTTTGTACTGTCCAAGACGTAATTATTACACTTCCTCTTGATCCAATCTTAATCAGGGAGGAACGCCCACAAGACGAGGGGATCTTTAAGGTCGGGGAAGAATTTTTTACAGGTCCTTGGCATACTTATCAAGATCTGCAACGTATTGGAGCAGAGACGGGTATACTTTTACACCCTCCAACGTTTCTCGAGAGCACAAAGCGCTTTAAGCACCCTTGGCTTAGTCATTTAGAAACGAATTTTTTTGTTTACCCTGTCACAAAAATGTCTGAAGCTAAGACAGAAGTGGGAGTCTCACGATTAGATGGAGAGGGAATTCAAGTCCTATCGGCCGTTAACCGGCGGGCTGAAGTGGAAGGGGTGGCACGGAAACTACGGGACTTGGTCAGAGATGAAGGGTTACGCTGGAACGAAATAGCTATCATGAGTCGAGATCTTTCGGGCTACCATGACCTGATTACCCAGGTGTTTACGTCCTATGATGTCCCATATTTTTTAGATCATAAACGCTCTGTCCTGCACCATCCCTTGATTGAATTGGTGCAATCAATTCCTGAAGTGGTGGAGCGACACTGGAGCTACGAACCACTCTTTCGTTGTTTAAAGACGGACTTTTTCCCTCTGCATAGGGATGCCATCGATCGGCTGGAAAACTATGTACTGGAACATGGGATTCACGGAGAGGGTTGGAGTAGAAACGCAGCCTGGCGTTACCATCGCCAATGGTCATTGGGGCAAGATGAGGAACAACGTGCTGAGGAATTGAAATTTCAAGCTGAACTAAATTCTGCCAGGCAAACAGTCTATGAGCTAATCAATCCATTTATCCAAGGGATTATACCCGGAAACCAACCAGAGACCTTGAATGTACGGGACGCGACTGAAAGCCTATACGATTTCTTAGAAAAGCTTAATGTTCAAGCAACTTTAAAGGAATGGTCACTGCAGGCTCAGCAGG
>DOPS01000035.1:386-3497 GCA_003512645.1 Desulfosporosinus sp. | reverse complement strand
GTAACTTTAGCGTGTTCGAGTTGCTCTTCATTCATGCGAACGCCTGGTATTTCTTCCCCGCTTTCCCCCCGGAAGAGCTGGTGGGCCTCCACGGCTAAGTCAAGCTGAACATTGAGGTGTCGATAGAGATCAGATTTGTTCATTTTAAGTTTCATTCCTTTCGCTGTGCTCAAGGCACAAAAAATTATGTTCTTTCAAACTAATAACTCCTTTAAATTGCAATTATACATAACTTGGCTGGCGCTTATACTAAGCTTAAAAAAGTCACTGGGGCGATTAAGCTCCAGTGAACAGAGAGGAAAAACGAAAGGAAGAGTTGGATGGGGGAAGGGCAATCAATGATTAGTAATGTTCATCGTTGCCATCTTTAGTATTAACAAAAACAGCAAGGATATACAGGAAATTTAGCTATTCACTGTGGTATACTATTACATAAAAGAGATGGAGGAATCGTAACTGGAAAATCCATTTTTTGATGCTTCGGCATCTGAGTATGATAAATGGTATCAAACTCAACGAAGCAATGAAACAGGAAGAAAGTCAGCAAGGGAACCCTGGATTTCTCGTAGCAAAATGGGTAAAAGCATGAGATAAGTGAACTGATTGGCAGTTGTAGTGTAAAGCTTAATAGGCTCTGCTATAATACAGTATGGAGGATGTATGAGGATTATTGCCGGTGAAATGCGTGGCCGACAGGTTAAGGCTGTCGAGGGAATGCAGACACGCCCGACTTCGGACAAAGTAAAGGGTGCGATTTTTAGTGTTCTAGGGGACAAAGTTTTAGATGCGCGGGTTTTAGACCTTTTTGCTGGAACCGGTAACTTGGCGATTGAAGCGCTCTCCCGAGGTTCTTGTGAAGCGGTGCTAGTCGAAAAGAGTTTTGAAGCGCATCAGGTCATACTGAAAAATCTTGATCAAATTGGGGTAAGCCAAAAGACCAACCTCTTTTTGATGGATGCCTTTAAATACATAGATAGATACCCTAATGAAGTTTTCGACCTTATTTTTCTGGACCCCCCTTATCGTAAGGAGCTTGTGCTTAAGGTTCTATTGACCTTAAAGAAATACTCTTATTTGACACCAGACGGAGTGATTGTTGCTGAAACAGCCAATGATGAAGAATTGAGTAATGATACTATTTATCCGTTTGAAGTCCGTAAATCACGGGAATACGGAGACACAAAAGTATGGTATCTACAGAGAATTGATGATGAAGAGGGAGAGATATAAGTGGAAAATGATATTCTGAGCTTGCTCAATGAAGTTGAAGAGATCATAGATCATGGGACGAAGATCCCCATGACAGGAAAAGTATTAGTCGATGATTCTGTAGTCTTCGAGTTGCTTGATCGAGTGAGAGCAGCCTTACCGGAAGAGCTAACAAATGCTAAGTGGGTTTTAAAAGAACGGCAACGTATTCTAGATGAAGCTGAAGCGGAAGCGCAAAAATTAATCGAGCGTGGAAAAACCTACGTTGATAAGATGGCGATAGAAAATGAAGTGGTTAAACAAGCTCAGAGCTATGGCGAGGATATCGTTAAGCAGGCGCAAACATTTGCTCGTGATGTCAAGACTGGTGCTGTACAATACGCTGATGAAATGCTTCAACATGTTGAACAAAGTCTATACCAGACGCTTCAGGCTCTGCGTAAAAACAGGGAGGAATTAAAGGGGTTAGCTAAGGAAGACCGGGACCGGAAAACTGTCATCACTGAAAATGAGTAGGGTGAGTAATCTCACCCTACTTAATGTCAGAGAACCCGATGCCGCTGGTCGAACTACGATCTGCGGACTCGGATCAAGGCGAGAACTATTAGAGTGCTCATCATCCCAATAAATACGAGAGAACTTAAATGCCAAGTATTCCAGACCAGGGCGGTAGTGTCTGGAACTTGAATGGGAAGCGTCGCGGTGGGTACCTTAGCAACTATGAGGAAAAGCTGGCTCAGACCCATTGCCAGAATTGCCTGGAGTGCGCGGGCGATTACAAAGGACGAGAAGCGCAAATCCGTGCCGCTGATTAATCCAGCAACTTGCGCNNGGAATGCCTTGGACAACCATATGACTTAGGGACGCCAGAAACAAGGTGATGTGCCAGAGGTTTAAGAGTCTTAGAATCACCGAGAAAAAAGCCATGTAACCAGCTACCATCAGAACGGTGTTAGTACTTTGCTTGACTGCATCCCCAAGGACCTGTCCGAAGGGACGGTTGTCTCTACTTTGGGCATTTTTCATTTCGTTCCAAGCCCGTTTGAAAGAGGGAAGCTGCAGGCGTTGCGGGGAACTAGAAGCTACTCGATAAAAACGGTAAAAGAAGCCAACGATCAAATTTGCCAAATAAACTGAGCTGGCTAACAGGATTCCGAGTGCCGGTTTACCTAACATACCTGAGGCAACGGCACCAAACATAAAGCCTGGGCTGGGATTATTAGTAAAAGCTAAGAGACGTTCCCCCTCCTCCCGGGAAATTTCTCCGTCTTTACGAAGCCGAGCGGTGAGTACTGCCCCCATCGGAAAGCCTGACGTATAGCCCATAGCTACGACAAAAGCTGCTTTGCCAGGAAGACGGAAGATCGGACGCATAAAAGATTCCAGCAGAACACCAAGAAAATGAACAAATCCTGAAGCCATCAGCAGTTCGGAGAGAACAAAAAAGGGGAGTAATGCAGGGAGGACAAAACGCCACCATAAGGTCAAGCCGCTACCGGCGGAATTAAGCACTTCTTGTGGATACATGAACATGCCGAGGGCAAGGAGGCTCAAGGCCAAGACCCGGGTAACGTTAGACATAGAAATATCACCTTCCTTCACCTTCCTACATAATTTATATGGGAGTATGCCAGGCCCTAGAAGTCTTGGTAAGGAGGAAACTATCCATGAATCCCATAAGAGGACTTGTTTTGGGTGCCGGAGGCGCTCGAGGGTTTGCCCACTTAGGAATTTTACAAGTACTTGAAGAAAAAAAAATCAGTATGGATGTAGTAGTCGGATGTAGTGCAGGTGCTATATTCGGCGCTTTGTTGTGTTCTGGAATGGACCTTTACCGAATTGAGCGATTGTTAACCTATCCAGGTTTTGCTAAGAAGATTCTCGATCCTGCCGTTTCTAAAG
>DOPS01000035.1:0-377 GCA_003512645.1 Desulfosporosinus sp. | reverse complement strand
TTTCGTGAAGGTAGTGTAGCTCAAGCAGTTCGAGCGAGTATTTCTATCCCCGGTTTTTTTAAACCCTATCGTTATCAGGGGCGTCTCCTGGTCGATGGTGCCGTTAAAAATCGTTTACCTATACATATTGCTCGCGACATGGGGGCGGAGAGAGTTTTAGCAGTGGATGTAAAAAAAGGACTCGTTAATAAACTAACTAGCGCCATGGATATTTTACTCCAGTCCATTGAAATACTCGAAGAGGAAGTGTTTCAGGCCCGCTGCCATGGTGCAGATTTGCTAATCCAACCGGATATTGGACATATTGGAAGTTTTCACTTTGATCGCGCTGAAGAAGCAATACGACTTGGCCGGGCAGTAGCTTTGGCGAAATCTTC
>DOPS01000116.1:0-3163 GCA_003512645.1 Desulfosporosinus sp. | reverse complement strand
AAAAAACGGAAGGAAGTGAACACGCCTGGTTTATGGCAAGTGCGTAGGAAACTTCTACTAGGGATTGCTTAAACATTAACCTTAAAAACTATCACTGCACAAGTACACTAAGTTGAAAGGCTTGTGCGGAGTGCCATTAAGGGCGACTAACCGTCGCACATCTGATGTACTTAATGGATGTCTTCCTCCATAGGCTTGCGGATGTTTGATACGAGAGTATTGACCCTAGTAGCTGAATCCTGTGACGCTACCGCTTTGTTTAGTCAGCAAAGTGAAGATATTAGGCAAATGTATAGAATTGTTTAGTATTTGGAAACCAGGTAATGAAATTGAATAGAATGTTTAAGCTAATTAAAAATGAAGTTAAGAAGATCTTTTCTCAGAAAAGTACTCCTATAATGCTAGCATTATTAGTTGTAGCGGTTCTCATTGGTGGATTTATATTGAAAGCTAACACCCCCACTGCAACGAATGATTGGAAAATACAACTTACCCAATCGAATCAAACTCTACAAACTCAAATTACTCTACCACAGACTGGTCCTGGTCAAACTAAAGAAGAAATGCAACAGGAAATTGATACAAATACCTATAGAATAGATCATGACTTACCTCCAATAGAGGGAAGAACCTTATGGGGCTTTGTTATTCCTGTTTCAGCTCTAATATCTCTGGTTTCACTTTTAACCATTATAGTTGGGGCAGGATCCATAGCGGGAGAATTTTCTAATGAACCATTAAACTATTACTGAGTAGGCCCTTTAAGCGGTGGAAGATACTTTTGGCCAAATACCTCTCTGTTTTGGTGTTTGCATTGGTTGGACTTTTAACTCTTTTTGTCGCGTCCTTTATTATAGGTGGACTATTCTATGGCTTTAGCGGAGTAACTCAGCCCTTTCTCGCTTATACAGATGGAGTTGTTCATGAAGTAAATATGATGTGGCATATTCTTACAACCTATGGCTATGGTTGCGTTAGTTTGCTTATGATGGTTACTTTTGCCTTTACCATTTCCACGGTATCCCGAAATAACTCATTAGCTGTAGGAATATCTATATTCTCAATGTTTACAGGTAGTATTTTAGTGAGTCTCTTGAAAGACTATAGCTGGGTTAAATATATACTGTTTGCAAATACTGATTTAACCCAATATATTAACGGGATACCGGTGGTTTCTGGTATGACAATGTCCTTTTCACTGATTGTGTTAGCTGTATATTTTGTAATTTTTAACGCTACTTCTTGGCTTGTTTTTAGCAAAAGAGATGTAGCCGGTTAATAGCTTATTATTTTACGAAATCCAATCAACGGTCCCCCGTCCTAATTCTCAAAAAGGAAGGGGGCCATTGATGTACGCATTCCAATGTTTGTCTCGGGCATAATGATTTTATTAAATTAAGAGGGTAGATGAGTGGAGGGTCTTGATGAATACGATCCTAGTAGTAGATGATGACCCACATATTCGCAAATTAATCAAGCTGTATCTTGAAAATAGTCAATTTTCAGTAGTGGAGGCGAAGGACGGACAGGAAGCACTTAATTATGTAACACATTCGCAAAATTTAATTAACAATGCGATTAAATACTCAGATGAAGATGGTCGGATTGAAGTGATAATGGAAGTAGATAATCAAGCTGTTCGTGTTCACATAAAAAATACGGGTAAAGCGATTCCGGAAAAAGACCTTCCTTATATATTTGATCGATTTTACATGGTGGACAAGGCAAGAAGCCATTCTGGAGGAGGTAATGGGCTTGGGTTATCGATTGTGAAAAAAATTGTTGAACTTCACAGCAGCAGAATAAACGTGAAAAGCAACGAAGGGGAAGGAACCTGTTTTACAGTGTCTATCCCTCTTTAGTCAAGAAGAGCCTTTACAACTAACATCCTCCGAAGTCCATCTTCGGAGGATTTTTTCGAGCGAGCACAATTCAAAAAAGTAGATAAGAGCCATCGCCTTCGATGCATCATCAGCGATTATCGCGAGAACTAGGACGTCGGTTGATGACTTTCTTTGATGATTATGATCCAGAGGGAGAACTCTTTTTTGCTCCATTGGATGTTACTTTGACCATCAGTAATGTAGTACAGCCGGATATATTATTTATCTCTAGTGCGCGCAGGGAAATTATGCGCCAGGAACGCATCGACGGTTCTTGTGATTTGGTGGTGGAAATTATGTCCCCGACAAATCGCCGGAAAGATCGCATACGGAAGATGGAAATATATCGCAAGGCAGGGATCCCTCACTACTGGATTGTGGATTCCGAGGAGGACACATTGGAAAGTTATAAGCTTAAAGATGCAAGTTATACCCTGGTATTTGCAGGGGGACCGGGCGACAAATTCACACATCCTGATTTCCCGGGGTTGGACCTGGATCTGGGCAGGGTATTTTATAGACCTGTATTCGGGTAAATCTTCTCATACTTATTAACGATTTGACTATAATGTAATAGATTTACTTGTGAGAGAGGGCTGATTTAGAATTTCATTAAAAAATTTACAGGACTCTTTCGCTGTGAGGCAAACTATCTTCCCCAAGATTTATGCAGTTCCTGACCATTTGAACAGCACAAGCTGGCTGCCGAAAATCTCTTAGTTTTTCGGTTTAAGGATAAACTTTTGCATAGCATGAATTGAATCGTTACTAATGACATGCTCAATTGCACAAGCGTCCCTGTCTGCAATAACTATGTCAATTTTCAGAACTTTTGTAAGAAAATGCTGAATGACGTGGTGTTTTTTTGATGTGAACTCTGCAAACTCACGTCCGGAAGGAGTAAGGAATATTTCTTTATATTTTTCATTGATGATCAATCCTTTTTCTGAAAGCGTTGACATGGCACTGTTGGCGCTTGCCTTTGTTACGCCTAATCGTTCAGCAATATCGGATATTCTTGCTCCGTTTCCGTCGGTTGACAGCTCATATATCGCTTCTAAATAGTTTTCCATGGTAAATGTTAACTTTTCCATTGAGCATTCTCCTAACTTAACTTATAGTACGGACCTAGGGGTTCTTCCGCCTTTTGACAGCGTCCATACCTTTGCAAAAATCTACAAAGTTAGAGTCTAACTATAATACAGTTTTTCATATTTCTTTGTAAAAATCAATATTAGATGCTTCTTTGAAGTGGTGTGGATTCGCTCACTTCAAAGGAT
>DOPS01000118.1:39094-41852 GCA_003512645.1 Desulfosporosinus sp. | reverse complement strand
TTTACGCTTATTGACTCAGGGGGGTTCGTAAGTTCGATCTGCGGACTGTTGGCAGATGACGATTTGGAGGGTGGATCGTAGTGATCTTACGGACTCTAAATCCGTACAGTCGGGTGGACTCCGGGACTCTCCGCCATAATGGATTCCGGTATATAGGTGTCTGAAAAGTCTAAACATTGGTATGTCTCATTGAAGTATGTTTAGCACTTGCAGATTCCTATATTTTTTTGTTAATAAATGTGGAACGCCAGTCAGAGCCTGTTCTTTAGCGTCTGGAATTGACATAGTTAAGTAGGAGGCTTACGGAATGCTTGAAACAAAAAAGCAATGTTTTTCTGGATGGTGTTTGTTTAAAAATAAAGTGATACTTTGTTTCGATAGAAGGAGAAGGTAGGTATGAAAAACCATATGATTCGTTTAGATAAGGATCAGGGAAAGGAACTCGCGGAAAAGAATTTTAGAGACATGTGCGGGTATAACAGGGGAAAACCTGTACCCCAGAAAATAATTGAAAGATCATTAAGAAGTTTGGAGGATGTGTACCATCAGCTGGAAATCAAGGCTCTGATCTCAGAATACAAAAAAACTTGTGTTGATGGAATAAATATGCTGCTGGACGGAAAACTGTTTACATGCAATGCTCTTGCTCAGATTCCCACCGAGGAAATTGAGCGAATATACATATACCTGTTAACAGTTGGAGAACTAAATTTGAGCGAAGCCAGTATCCTGAATCAAGTTTACTATGATATGTGGCAAAATGCATACATGGACGCCGGGCAGGAAATATTAAGACAATATTTGCAGGGATTAAGTTGCAATACATACAGGTATGTTTCAGATAATTTTGGACCGGGATTTTTCGGTATGGATATTTCACAGTTGGAGCAATTTTTTGCCATATTAGATGGCGAGAAAATCTGTTTAAAATTGCTCGACAGTGGTTTTATGTCGCCCACAAAGAGTTATGCTGGGTTCTTTCTGATCACAAACAGCATACAAAACTTCGTCGGAAATGATTGCGAGAACTGCTTATCCTCAGGAAAAACCTGTATGTACTGTAAGGCGGGAAGAAAGATGGCATAATAAGTTTATGCAACATACTCAGTTACCTAACTCAATCATTACCACTTGTTGCCGTAAAGCCCCTAGTTTCAACTATGGGGATATAAGGCAATCCATAAAACACTTGTTCTCTGCATAAACCTTTTATGGTATAATATACCTAATATGCTCTTTGAAAATCAAACATATGGGGTTGTGGCAGAAAGGCTGCCGCGTAAAATGTTTGCCGACTAATGTAGGAGTATATTTGGCGAAATGCGAAAACCAAGCAGTAGCCAATTAAGAAAAGCATTGCTTTTTCGTAAACGGTGGGACACATCGGGATAGCTTGTGGGACTGAATCGGGTTGCCGGGCAGGATGAACCAAGAATCCCCTAGATTTATCTACGGGGAGTTGTCAAGCCAAAATACAATATTCAATAGTTCAAAACTATTGACATGTGAAAAATCCTCATATATTGTGATGGTAAGTTAATTCAAGAAAAGCATCGTGCTTTATGAATGACTTATTCGTAAGATATTTTCTCTGAGCAACGGCGCTCTTCGAGGGTAGGTTAGCCTATTCCCTGAAGAGCGTCATTTTTTTCCCTGAGCAACGGCGCTCTTCCGGGGTAGGTTTAACCTATTTCTCAGAAGAGCGTTATTTTTTCTCTGAGTTAGCTGGTTTGCAATGTAAAGAAATGTGGGGTGTATCGTTATGAAGCTAATAACTAAAATTATGAACATTACCAAAGAAATAATTGGAGCATCAAAGTCACTTGCATACACACGCACCAGGTTTTACGGATACAAATATTCTGATTAGTTTTTTTGCAAATGGGTGCTGGATTAGAAATGCTGGCATGATGATTACAGGATTTATATCTAGAATTGGAAAGAGAGGGATTTCCATGCTCTTGCTGGATAAAAATGGACCATTTTTGTATGAACAGCTATTTGAGGCTTTACTGCAGAGTATTATACAAGGTGATCTCAAAACAAACGACGCTCTTAAGCCGATTCGGATATTGTCGGAAGAACTGCACATCAGCATCAATACCGTGAGCAGGGCATATCATCAGCTACTGGCGGAAGGATATATCCGGTCGGTTCAGGGAAGCGGCTATTATGTGGAGAACTTGTTAACTTTACCGAGATCGAGCGTGTTATATAGAAAGGGACAAAAAGAAGTAGTACGGGAGTCTATTGTTCCGCTGAAGTATGATTTCAATTATGAGAGCATNNCACAATATGCTATGGATATTATTACCGAAATATTGCATGAGTTACATGAGAAAGTACATACGATAGGTGTGGAAGACCCCAGCTTTATTGGAATGCAAAGAATATTTACGAATAAAGGATATTCGATCAAAGAGCTTTCCATGACCGATCTAGGGATCGATATTGATGACCTAGAAAACTCGATGTGTCCTCTACTTTACTTAACGCCATCCCATCAATTTCCTACCGGAGTCACTACATCCATGCCAAAACGTTTGCAGATTTTGGAATGGGCGCAAAAGAACCGCGCCTATATTATTGAAAATGATTATGACAATGAGTTTTTATATGGAGAAAAACCCCTTCCCTCTATTCAGTCTTTGAGCACTGGGCAGAATGTAATTTATTTGAGCACATTATCGAAGGTTCTCTCTCCGTCTCTTCGGTGTGCGTATTTTGTTCTCCCATACAAACTTATGGAAATATATGA
>DOPS01000118.1:1224-38937 GCA_003512645.1 Desulfosporosinus sp. | reverse complement strand
CTTTGGAATTTATGGGACGAAAGACTATTGGCGGAACCAGCAAAAAGCACCGGAAAACATCTTCCTCTTCGGGTTTGAATCTATGCCAGAAGAAGATCTAGAAGGAGCTTGCATTGAGTTTACTTGTGCATTGAAGGAAATTATTGAAACATTGGAAATGTGATGATTCGGCCGCATTAACAGCCCTAATTTTAACGCCCTAATGGTACAGACGGAAAGAATAAAAAAAGATCGGAATTCAGAGTTCTTCTGTTTTGTTCCGGCAGATCTCCCACCACATAACCCAACAATTAAGAATGATGATGAAATGATTTATTTGATATCTGAAGCGTGTGGAGATTACAAGAGATATCACTGCTTTACGCGAAGATGATCTAAGAAAGATAAATGCGCTTGGCAGAACTAGTGAGAATGCAATGACTATCTATGACGGGCAGGCTCACTTGAAACTATGAAAACCGTCATCACAACATTCCCTGATATGATTGGCGCAATGACCGGCATGATTTGACCTCAGAAGCAGAAACCTTCGGCAGTGAAGTGAAATTCGTAGATACTGAGGCTCCTACAGTAACCAAGGATTTGGTGAGTGACAGAGAATCCGTGGAAACCCTACGTATTCCTTCCCTAAACGAGGGTCGTGCCAAGGTATTCCTAAAAGGGGCGGAACTTGCTGCGCAGTATTATACTGATCGTCCCACTTTTGGCGGAATGCTGGGTCCTTTCTCTCTGGCCGCGGTATTAATGGGGCTGGAAAAAACCTTAAAATCCGTTAAGAAAGATCCGGAATTAGTACACATTTTGTTGGAAAAATACATTCAATACAGCATCAAGTATGCTCAAGCCTATAAAGATATTGGCGCCAATGAAGTGCTTTTGCCTGAACCAAGCGCTGGACTTTTACCTCCCGATTGGTGTGATGAATTTTCTTCTCAGTATGTTAAAAGGCTCGTAGATACTGTGCAGGACGAAGGGTTCTTTATTGTTTTACACAACTGTGGTTATGTTACAAAACTAGTTAATTCAATGGTTAGCACTGGGGCAAAAGGATATCACTTCGGTAATGTCGTTAAAATGCTAAAAATCATCCCCCAAATCCCTGGAGATTACCTAGTATTCGGTAATATTGACCCATCGAGGGTACTGAATGAAGGTACTCCAGAAAGTGTCAAACATGCTACGTTGACCCTTCTAGAAGAGATGAAACCCTATCCAAACTTTGTTTTATCGTCTGGTTGCGATATTCCACCAGGAACACCCATCGCCAATCTGGAGGCTTTTTTCGATACCCTGTCAGAATTTAACAAAGTGAGCATGACTCCTTAAAAAATATCGCCTTATCTAATTTAGCACATCTAAAACGATCGTGACTTATGAGAGGTTGTCCATGAAATAGAAACGAATGTACCCATTAATAAGAATTAGGCCGCCTGACTTTCGAGCAGGCGGCCTAATAAAATAATCATTTGCAAAAGGGATTTGGGCACTTTCCATGTGAACTTTATGAATTAAGTAGGGATGAGCAAAAAGGCTCTTCACATTTTGATACTAAAGTGATATCATATTGGTATTACTTATTGGTACTCAGCTTACCAATTTAAAATAAGTAATCAAAATTTGAAGGAGGATTCATTAAATGATCGAAAAGAAAGCGTGGGCCGTCAACGGTTATCTAGCCTTGATTTTTATGCTCGCCCTCTTGATCGGTGGAATTGCCTTAGTCGTTCAGGTAAACTTAGTGGGTATTCCTCTGATTATCTTGGCCATTATCTTGGCAACCGGGATTTTAGTCGTTCAACCCAATAAGTCCTATGCCCTAGTTTTTTTTGGAAGCTATCTCGGTACCATTCGAGAACCAGGATTGTGGCTTAGTGTCCCGTTAGCGATACGCAAAGGAGTCTCTTTACGGGTTCGAAATTTCAACAGCAAAACTCTTAAAGTCAATGACATTGAAGGCAATCCGGTTGAGATTGCCGCCGTCGTAGTCTTTCGGGTTGTTGATACCGCTAAGGCAATGTTTGATGTCGAGAAATATGAAGAATTCGTAGAAATCCAAAGTGAAACGGCTTTGCGTCACGTAGCAACGCGTTACGCTTACGACCATTTTGACGGAGATGGTTTATCCCTGAGGGGTAATCCTGAAGAGGTATCTACTGAATTAATGAATGAACTCCAGCAAAGACTTAGGCTGGCTGGTGTGGAAGTTAGCGAAGCACGCCTTACCCACCTAGCCTATGCCACCGAAATCGCAGGCACCATGCTGCAAAGACAACAAGCCTCGGCGATCCTCTCTGCCCGCCAAATCATTGTTGAGGGCGCTGTAGGCATGGTTCAGATGGCAATTGAACGAATCGAAAAAGATGGGGTTGTCAAACTTGACGAAGAGCGCAAAGCGACTATGATCAATAACCTCCTCGTCTCGATTGTTTCCGAGCGAGCAGTTCAACCTGTGATTAATACTGGAACGATGTATTAACCAATTCCAATTCAATATCCCTTTAGCATAACGACAATTTGCTAGCGCCGTGCATTAAGCAGCAGATTTACATTGGATGTGGATAACTAATGGCAAGCAAAAAACAGTTCCCCTTACGCCTTGATCCCAAACTTTATGCAGCTCTAGAACGCTGGGCAGCTGATGAATTCCGAAGTGCCAACGCCCATATCGAGTTTTTGCTCCGGGACGCAGTCCGACGTGCAGGGCGTTTGAAGGAGCAAGTTAGCTCTGATGATTCGGAGAATTCAGAAGAACTATAAGAAGTGTTATCACTTTCCTATGATGTTACTAACAAAGCTATTTAAACTGGCATCGAAGATTATATCCGCTGATTTCTTGGGAATGATTAGATTGTTTGGGCACAATAAAAGAAGCTGGCACCTCGAAAAGGTTCCAGCTTCTTTTCAGTTCAAATGGAATTAAAACTCCACCTGAAGTAAGGATTTCTTAATCCGATTAAGCTACTATCTATTCTGCCTCGTTAACAAGCTGCTTGGCGAACTCCCTACCGGCATTAAGCGCTTGTAAATTCAATTCCGCGAGTGCAGGTTTCACTCCCTTACCGCTCTTGGCACACCTCGTCTATCGACTCATAGCAGCCATGGTTAAGGCCATGAACTTACTCCTTGGAGTATCATTTCTTGAGGTTAGAACGATGGGCACTTTTGCCCCAAGGACGATCCCCGCCATTGTTGCTCCAGCAAAGTACACTAAAGATTTTGCTAAAACATTTCCTGCTTCGATCGTAGGAACTAAGATTAAATCCACATCCCCGTTGATCTGACTCTTGATCCCCTTATGTTTCAAGGCGGCTGCACTTACAGCTCCATCCAGAGCTAATGGACCTTCCACGATCGCACCCTGGAATTCTCCGGCTCGACTCATCCCGGCTAAAGCTTCGGCATCCATGGTCGCCGGCATTTTAGTGCTCGCCACTTCATTAGCTGCCAGAGCGATAACCTTTATCAAATCCATTCCAATATCCTTTAAATATAACAAGCTGTTCTCCAAGATTTCTTTTTTTTGCATCAAATCCGGAGCAATATTTATCCCCCCGTCGGACATAAACAGCAAACGAGAAAAACCTGGAACTTGAAATGCGGAAAGGTGACTGAGTAAGCGCCCAGTTCTCAGTCCTCGATCTGATCTAAGCACTGCCCGCAGAAAATCTGCGCTGTTGACTATACCCTTCATTAAAAAATGCGCTCGCCCATCCTCGATGGCATCTACAGCCTTATTGGCGGCAGCAACGGGACATGGTTCCTGAATCAGTTCAGCGTTTTCTAAGTCTAACCCGATATCTTGAGCTAATCTCTTAATCAGGTCAACATCTCCGACCAGAACAGGGGTAATTAACCCTTCATTTTGGGCTAATTTGATAGCTTCTAAGATATCTTTATCAGCAGCAGAAGCCACTGCAACCTTTACCCGACCTATGCTCTTCGCTCTTTCTTGTAGAGATTCAAATCCGCTAAATCGCACTTTTTTCACTCCATTTTTATCCTTCGTAGATCAAGGCTTTTTCTTCTCCTCTAAGGACTCTTAAGGCACCCAAGGCCAAAGCTTCCATCTCTTCTTCACCTGGTACTACTACAACAGGAGAAATAAATGAGACACGACGAATAACTTCTTGAGTGATAAATTCAGAATGAGCGAGTCCACCCGTTAAAACAATTCGATCAACTTCTCCAGCCAATACGGTGGCCATCGCGCCAATTTCCTTAGCCACTTGATAACAGAGGCCTTCCAGTACAAGTTTGGCGTCCGAGTCCCCTACCTTCATTCTCTGCTCAGCTTCTCGTGCATCTTTTGTTCCAAGGTAAGCGAACATACCGCCTGTTTTGAGAAGTTTAGTCAGCATTTCCTTTTCCGAATATTTGCCGGAATAGCACAGTTTGACGAGTTGAAAGGAAGGTAATGTCCCACAGCGTTCGACTGAATATGGACCCTCATTATTGGCATTATTAACATCCAGCATTTTCCCTTTGCGGTGTGGGGCGACTGAAATCCCCCCCCCTAAATGCGCGATAATTAAGTTCAAGTCCTGATATGTTTTCCCGAGTTCTTGGGCTACTTTGCGGGCAACAGCCTTCATATTTAAGACATGTGATTGACTTAAGCGAGATAATTCCGGAAGTCCGGAAAGCCTCGCTACCGGTTCCATTTCGTCGACTGACACAGGATCCACAATAAAGACTGGAACGTTGATTCTTTGCCCCAGGTGATAGGCAATAATTCCACCTAAGTTAGAAGCATGTTCCCCACCGGGTGCATTATGTAACGTGTCCTCTAAGGAGGCATCCACCAAATAGGTGCCCCCCACTAAAGGATTGAGTAAACCACCCCGTCCCACGATCCCCTCAAAAACATCTAAGGGTGTCCCATGATCGTCAATCACTTCTAAAATCTGCTCGATTCGATATCCGTATTGATCTCCGACACGGGTAAACGCGTTAATTTCACTGGCTGCGTGATCAATTCCATATTTCCAAAGGCAAGTCTCGTTTTCGTAGGCTGCGATTTTTGTAGAAGTTGAACCTGGATTAATGGCGAGTACTTTCAAAACATAACCTCCTTCTGAAAAGCATCCTTTAATTATATCATAAAATGTCGAAATATTAATAATTTAGTCTCACGTAAACTCAGGGCTAGAATCTTAGAAAGAATCATAGATTTTAAAGTGTAATAATTGATTTTACTTTTTACACAATAGCTGAGTTGTATCTCATCCTGAATGCCAGCAACACTGTTCATCATAGCTTAGTTGTTAGCTAAACTTAAGGATTAAATTCATGAACCGAAAGGAGCGGAATCTATGAATAAAATTATGAAAAAACCCTCTACTGATCTTTTACCGGTTCCCAATGTCTTGGTCACGTCTCTTCTCGCGGGGTATGATCCGAACATCATAACGATTGCTTGGACAGGAATTCTAAATTCCGAACCCCCAATGCTCTACATAAGCCTCAATCCTGTTAGACATTCCCACAAGTTGATTAAAGAATCGGGTGAATTTGTGATCAACATTCCGTCAGTATCCCAAGTGAACGTCGTAGACTATTGTGGTCTTGTTTCCGGACGGGATGCCAACAAATTTCTTGAAACAGGGTTAACTCCCTACTCGGCTACCTATGTAAAAGCACCGTTAATAGCCGAATGTCCCGTAAATCTCGAGTGCAACGTCAAGAACGTCATTTTCCTCGGTAGTCATGACGTCTTTATCTCCGAGATTCTAGCGATTCATTACAATGAAGATGTGCTTGATTCTCACGCCCGTCCCGATATTGACAAAATCCAGCCCTTCGGATATTGCCTGAGAGAATACCGTTCCATTTCCGAAAAGCTAGGTTCTTTCGGTTATTCCAAAAAAATAAGCCTATAGATAATTAGGCTAGCGCCCACGAAGACACTGTCTTCGCGCGTATTAGCCTTCTTGCAGACACTGTCTTCGCACGTATTAGTCATTCTGTCAGCCTGAGCGAAGACGGTCGCCTTAACTGCATTTATGCTCGTCAGAAAGTATATAACATAAAGTTATTCTTTCTGACGAGTATAAGAAAAGAAGGCGTTCCTACTGGTAAATTATTACCAAGGTAGAGAACACGCCTTCTTTTTTGGTTTCATAATCTAATCATGATCTAATGGAGTGATTTGCGCTTAGCATCAGCTACTACTATTTTCTTACTGCGTTTAGGGAGCGATTACGCGCCGAGCCCCAAGATAACGCTTAGACCAGTAAGCGTCTGTCATGTCATCGTAAGAAACTCCGCCTGAGGACGAATGAATCATAGTATTTTTCCCAGTGTAGATTGCAACATGAGAAGCTCCAGAGTGATAAGTACTGAAAAATACTAAATCACCTGGACGTAAGTCAGAACGCGAAACTGAAACTCCATTTAAAAACTGCTGCTCAGAGACTCGACTCAAGGTTATCCCAAAATGTCGGTATATGCTCTGGGTGTATCCTGAGCAGTCAAAACCCGGTGATGCTTTCGTCCCCCCCCAAACATAGGGTGTACCTAAAAACTGAGCGGCATAATTCAGAATCTGTTGCACTCCACCTGAAACTTGAACAGTACCAGCCACTCCTGCGCTAGAATCAGCCCCACTAGAGGAGTGAGTTGGAGTCTTAGCAGCATACGCTGCCTCGAGTTTTTCTTGTTCAATTAATTTTTCTATTCGACTTACCTTGGCCTGGGCAGAAAGAGCAGCGTTCATGATGGCTTTCTCATCTGTACTTAATTGAGCTAGAATAGTTTGTTGCTTATCTAACACCTGCTGCACAGATTGCTGTGTTTGAGTTGTCCCCTGTATTGCAGCTTGAATCGTATCCTTTTTTTGATTGATAAGTTCCTTTTGGCTATTCAAGGCTTCGCTCAACACGATCAGATTATCATGCAGCTTACCATAGGATCCTACAAGCATCTGAATATTTTCAGCGCGATCCATAAAATCCGCTAAGTTTTCGGCTTCAAACAAAACTGCCAAATACGTCGTAGCACCCTCTTCGTAGTTATTCCTTAAAATGTGCCCTAATGCTTCAATATTCTCTTTTCGTTGTTCCTCAAGTTTCTGCTGCTGTTCTTCCAGCTTTTTAAGGTTACTTTGTTCCTCAGTTAATTTTGCTTGGTCTCGGGCAATGCTACTATTTAAAACCTCAACGGATTGCTTAAGTGCTTGCACCTGTTGGGTTACACCCGCCACCTTAGCCTTTTGTTCACTTAAGACCCCATTTATTTGATTAGCTTGCTGTTTGGATTGATTGAGTTGTTGTTGTAAGTTTTCAGCTCGCACAGGAATTGATGACGCTACTAAAAGAAAGACTCCTATGATGCTGACTAAGGTAGTCTTCTGTATTAGATCTCTATTATTCATCTCAACAACTCCTCTAACTCCCCTAATCTATCTAAGATTTCTTCAAGTATATTCGTCATAAAACCCCGAAATCCCTTGTTTAGTTAGCCAGAAAGCAACAAATAGGCAAAGTTCTATACAAGGAACTTTGCCATCCTTAACCGTGACATCCATGATACAGTGCAGTAGCATGGGCTCTAAGGGTGCAAAAAACCACCTCATTAAGGAGCTGGTTTTTTTGCCATTCTGTCTGAAATTATTTATAGTTTAGATGCAACACGTCCCTTACCAAAAAATCGATCCCTTTGGAAGGGTTGGGTAGTTGTACTCCAACTGTTTGTAGTGATGTTAGTATGAATGCTAAAAAAAGCAAACTTGAAAAGACAACTCGTTCCCGCCAATGCTTATTCCTAATAAGACTCGGAACTTCAAACAGAATAATACCGATAAAAACACTGATAAGCAAAAAGATCATTTAGCTTTCCATTCCTTCTGCTTAGGCAAATTGCGTACCTTAGCTATAAACAGTGACAAAAGTGGAAGCCCGATGTAAAACGGCATAGCGAAGACGGGGTATGTATTCTTTGCTGAATAGCTGAATTGCATAGTAGATTCATTGGAAAGAGCAATTGAAATTCCTATGATACCTATTGGGATAACTAAAGGGACATAGGAGCGTAGTTTTAATAACTGAGCAATACCTAAAACGGTTGCATAGTAAAAAACGCAAACCTTCAAAAAGATGGTTACTAATAACGCTATTGCCACTAACGCCTCCAACCTGTTATCCGATGGATAACCGCTACTAAGACTCCAACTTCTTCAGTGGTCCCTTACGATGCCATGCCATCACGGCAAAGTAAGTTTCCTTTATAACCCAATTCGACTTCTCGGCAAACATAAAGCCTCCAACACGTCAAAAACATGTTGGAGGCATATATCATCATGTTAGGTCTCATTTGCGTGTTGGATATGAGAATGGGGAATCTAAAGACACCATCGAAGTTGGTAGTGTCTCAGTGGCAGTTTCTGCGACGCGCCATTGATCTGGCCCTCTAGATTTCTGTTCATCCGTTTCGTTAAATTCGGTCATTTGACCCCAATACCGTTTCGGCATCAGAGTCATACGACAGCGTGGGTTATTCCTACCTTCAATGGCAATCGTTTTATAGAATTGTCTCCATAAACGACGGTACTCAATCTCAGATCCTTCGACTTCTGGCAAGGTTAACTCAGCGACGAACATAAGTTCTGCCTTTTGCTCGCGATAAATTAAGGCCATACTGTGGGTTTTATCATAAATCATAAACGTTTCGTTGCGGAAACGGTCACAAAAATGCGCAGATAATAGGGGTAATACCAAGTTTTTAGGTTCTATCACCGCCACGAGCACTTCTCCATAGACGGAAAATCGCAGAAATCCTGTGAGCTTATGGCTTTCGGAGGTTAAATGGCGAACTGCCTTTTGGAGGGAACAGACGGCATCATTCGTGAGCATCGTCATAACCTTGCTGCCGTGTTTAAACCCCAAACGCAGGAAATGATAGATTAACAATTCTTTGCGCGGATTACAGGTTAAAAATCCAAGTTTAACTAATTCCTGTGCTTGGGAAGATATCTTCAAAGGAATCGAGTTATAAACCCTATCCGCCTTATGTTCGTCCGTTTCAATCCATTTCGCAGTATCAAAAAGGCTCTGTTGTACACCAGGAGGCCGAATAAGGTTGGGGTTTTCCTTTTGATCGTAGCTTTCGAAGATACAACACATCAGTCCTGCAAAACTGCCATCATAGGCGTAGACTAAATCTGTCCTGTCAGACATTGCTGCACATCCTCTCTGGTAATGAGAGGCTCATTAAAAAGTGACAGCTGTTCAGGATAGTGTGATGGCAGCTTGTACTGGTCAGCCATCAGCACTCCAATGGCTCCATCTGATGTAATTTTTAGACCCTCCATGATCTTTCCCTTACAGGTAATGAAATACTGTGCGCGTTTTAGTACCACACCTATCTTTTTTAGTCCCGCAAAATCAAGCGGACCGCTTCTCCTAGCTGTGAGAATACGCAGGGCACTGGTCACGCCAATTCCTGGCACTCGTAAAAGCATTTCATACGGCGCTTTATTAATCTCAAGGGGAAACTTCTCCAGATGATTAAGAGCCCAATTGCATTTAGGATCGACCTGTAAGTTGAAATTGGGATTTTGCTCATCAAGCAGTTCTTTTGCTTCAAAGCCATAAAACCGTAATAGCCAGTCGGCCTGATAAAGTCGATGCTCACGCATTAGAGGTGGTTTAATATCAAGCGCTGGCAGGAGTGAATGTTCAGCAACAGGCATATAGGCCGAGAAAAAGACTCTTTTGAGGTGGAATTTTTTATATAGCCCTTCGGTTAGAGTTAATATCTTATGATCTGTATCCGATGTCGCCCCAACAATAAGCTGGGTGCTCTGGCCAGCCGGCGCAAATTTTGGCACATGATGGTATTTTACAAGATCCGTACTAGTTTCCTGGATCTTACTACTAATTAGACCCATAGGACGTAAGATGGACTCCTTTGTTTTGTCTGGAGCTAATAGCTTCAGACTCTCCTGGGAAGGAAGCTCAATGTTAATACTCATCCGATCGGCCAAGAGTCCCAAGCGTGTAATCAGCTCGCTATCTGCTCCAGGTATGGCCTTGACATGAATATAGCCGCCAAAGTGGTAATCGTTACGCAATAACTCAAGGGCCTTAATCATTTGCTCAACAGTGTTGTTAGGGCTTTTAATTACCCCGGAACTGAGAAATAAACCCTCGATATAGTTACGTCGGTAGAAGTTTATCGTAAGTTCTGCAAGTTCAAGGGGCGTAAACGCAACTCTTACAGTATCGTTCGACACTCGATTCACACAGTATTTGCAATCAAAGACGCAGATATTTGTCATCAGCACTTTCAGCAAAGATATGCACCGCCCATCAGCCGAAAAGCTATGACATATGCCTGCTTTTGCAGCACTACCGATACTGCCCTTCTTGCCACTTCTGTCGACACCACTAGAGGTGCAAGCGACATCATATTTAGCTGAGTCTGATAAGATAGTTAACTTATCAAAAATATCTATGTACAAACACCTCACTTACCCACTATCCATACTATAATACAAAACATATGTTCTTGTCAAAGAGAATGATACCGAACACTTGAGCTCCAGAAAGTATCTTACATCATTTATACATTCTGACGAGCTTACCCATTATTAAGTTCTTGTAATATGGCTAATTCTTGTGATATAGCTAGTTTTTGCGTTGCACTGTGTCGTTTATTGTGACATGAAAACGCTCCCCCCATGGTAGTAGGTTTTATTATTAACCTCTCTACCATGGGGGGAGCATATCAATGTTGAGATCGTCACTTGCATATTACCCCAGTCATTTTGCTAGATAATTTTAAATTGTCTTGCTGCGTGGCGCAGTTGATCCCGAAAATCAGGATGGGCAATACTGATCAGAGCGAGAGCCCTTTCCCTTGTGGATTTACCACGAAGTTTGACAACTCCATACTCAGTTACCACATGATCAACATAGTTTCTACCAGTAGTTACGCTCGCTCCAGGACTCAAAGTGGGAACAATCTTGGAGATTGTACCATTTTTTGCCGTAGACTTCAGGACGATAAAGCCTTTACCATCTGGGCACATAGTCACACCCCTGGCAAAATCCGACTGCCCTCCACTTCCTCCCCAAACCGTGGTTCCAATACTTTCAGAGCAACATTGTCCAAATAAATCAACCTCAATAGTAGCGTTGATACTGATCATTTTATGGTTTTGAGCAATAATGTTAGGATTATTAGTATAATCCACCGGATGTAATTCAATAGAGGAATTATTATTAACGTAATCAAACAATTTTCTGGTGCCCTCGACGATAGTAGCCACAATCTTGCCCTTATGAATGGATTTCTTGCTCCCGTTTAAAGCCCCACTTTCTACAAGATCTATAAGATAGTCAGTGATAAGTTCAGTATGTATACCTAGGTCCTTTTTATGTTCCAGAAACTTGCATACCGCAGTGGGAATACCTCCAATACCTACTTGAAGAGTGGAGCCATCTTCAATAAGATCAGCTATATAAGAACCGATCGTTTCATCCATCTTTGTTACCAGCGGAACAGGTAGTTCTATCATCGGCACATCATATTCTACGACCAAATCCACCTTGGAAATATGAATGTTGTTATACCCTCTGGTCCTGGGCATGTTGGGATTAACCTCTACAATTATATTCCGGGCAACTTCCATTGCAGCGAGAGTATAGTCACACCCTAAGCCAAAATTCAAATATCCATGTTCGTCCATTGGCGCAACAGTGAGCATCAGTACATCACAGCCGCTTTTTCTGATTAAACTGGGTATGTCGCCGAAGTTTGACGGCACATAGGTTGCAAATCCATCCCGAATTAGATTTCTCACAACATTTGTGACAAAAAAGGATTCTATGGAAATATGAGGAGCATAGGAAGGATCCATGTAACGGCGCTTGCGCCTTGACAAGAATTGCCGGAGAACCACACCTTGCAACTCATCCTTCCGATCGGCCAAAGCATCAAAAAGAATATTAGGCTCATTAGAAGCCGGTGGAGCCCAAATTACGTCGCCCGACTTGACTAACTTAACCGCTTCTTCCGGAGAAACCAGTTTCTGACGATATAGTTCGTGTGCGCTTAACATCCTATACCTCCTCTTTCAAATCTAGATTTACAACGCTTCCAACTTGCCAGTTAGCTGGCAACCTTTTAGCTCAAGACAGCCTCCCGCTTAAACTACATCTATGCAGAGAGGGGACCTCTAATCCAATAAGTTAGGCAAAAAAGTTACAATTTCAGGAAAAACAATCAAGAGACCAGTACTAAGTACGGCGGCAACCAGAAATGGCCAGACACCCCGGAAAACGGTTTCTAAAGGTACATTTTTTGCTACCCCTTTAATAACATAGACGTTGATGCCTACTGGCGGGGTTATTACGCCCATCGCCACGACCATACAGATGATGACCCCAAACCAGATGGGGTCGTAACCTAAAGAATCCACGACAATTGGGTAAAAAATCGGTATTGTCAGCAAAATAAGCGGTATCATCTCGATAATACAACCCAAAAACAAATAGATCGATAAGACAATGAGCATGATAACATAACTCGGAAGATCTAAGCCACCCACCCATTCCGCAATTTCAAAAGGAATTCGACTAATACCCAAAAAGCGGGTAAAGATAATGGCTCCGGCTACCATAAATAAAATCATAGCTGTTGTCTTGGTGGTATCTGCTAAAGCCTGGTTGAATTTTTCCCAAGTCATCGTCCGGCCAAGTAATGTAACCAGTAACACACCTGCTGCACCGACAGCACCGGCTTCTGTTGGCGTAAAGAAGCCCATAAAAAGACCCCCGATAGAAATGATAAAGATAGCAATAACCTCTATTAAACCATCGCGCAATGAATGGATTACCTCTTTCGCACTGGCTCTTGGCTCCTGCGAGGGTGGACACAAAGCAGGATTTAGTTTAGTCACGACATAAATAGCCAGCATATAAGAAATCATCAGGAGAATACCCGGGATAATGCCAGCCACGAACAACTTGGCAATTGATTGTTCGGTAGATACTCCGTAGATGACAAAGATAGTACTGGGAGGAATTAAAATGCCCAGTGCCCCTCCTGCAGCGACACTGGCAGTCGCCAGTGAATCATTGTAATGGTACTTCTTCATTTCTGGAAGAGCGATAGAACCGATCGTCGCAGTGGTCGCTGTGCTGGAGCCGCAAACTGCTCCGAAAATAGCACAGGCTACCTGGCTTGCCATAGCTAACCCACCACCAAAGTGTCCTACTGCCTTATAGGCAAACGTATAAAGTCGGCTACCAATTCCAGATTGGAAGGCTAAATACCCCATTAATACAAACATGGGAATCACGCTCAGTGAGTATGAGGCAAACGAGGTATAAATTTCAGAAGCCAACATCCGAAATGCGGCAGCAGGAGTCACCAAATAACTAAACCCGGCTAAACCGACGATCCCCATGGAGATGGCGATGGGCATCCTTAAGACCATTAATACTAAGAAGGCGATTAGACCGACAAATCCTATTGTGGTTGGACTCATCTTTGCACCCCCTTTTTCAGATTATCAATGATCGAGCCCAAAACTACGAGGCCGTAGGCCAAGAACCCAAAAGCAACTACATAAATAAACCAGTAAAAGGGCGTTTTAGTCGTCATGGAGACCTGTCCGCTAAGCTTCATATCGTTGGCGTAAAGAATAATTCTCCAAAAGGCAAGGCTCAAAAAAACCACAACCAGGCAATCGATCACGATCTTAAGTACAGCTTGCACCTTTATATTAAACTTTCTGACTAAAAATTCTAAAGTAATATGGCCGTCTTGTACTGCACAATAGGCTAGAGAAAGACCTATGGCCATCGCTGTCAGAAATTCTGCCCATTCAATTGTACCTGGTATCGGACTTCCAAACAGGCGTAAGATGACATTGCCAACGACCAAGACCATTAAAGCAACAACAAACCATCCGGCTATACGGTCAAGGATAGAACTTAACCTTCCTGCAAATTTGCTTACGATGCTCATTTTATCGCCTCCTTGTGTATTTAAGAAAGCTAAGCTTGCCGAGTCTTAGGGCAAGCTTACTTGCTTAGATGGAATTAATCGAGGGCCAAAGAACCTAAGGTTATATTAAACTCCTCAGAGACTTAAGGCCCTCGTTGTAGTACATTATTTTAATTTATTATTTTTACCAGTTACTTCTTTGACAGCACTTAAAATCTTTTCTCCATCTAAGCCTTTACTGTTTAAAAAGGTGACATAATCAGTTTGAAGCGGTTTAATTAGCTCTATCCATTTTGCGGTTTCTGCTTCAGAGAGGTTAATTATTTCGACCTTCTTTTTATCCTGGGTCCATTTTAAGCCAGCTTCATTAATTCTATCAAACACACTGGGGACATTTTCAACGTAAAACTTTTCGGTAGCGTCTGTAATTTGTTTCTGAACATCAGCAGGGATAGAATTCCACTTTGCCAGATTCATAGTACAGAAGAAGGCTTGATTGTAAAGGAATGGCGTCATGGTAATATAATTACCAGTGACTTCACCCAATCTAAAGCCCTGCATGGTTTCCAGTGGAGCAACTCCGCCTTTCATCATGCCTTTTTGCAGTGCCTCATACCATTCAGGCATGGGCATCGTGATCGGTGTAGCTCCTAATAACTTAATCGCATCCCCTCTCGGGCCTGCCGTTGCTCCAATCTCAAGGCCTTTTATATCTTTCAATTCCCGTAACGGTGTCTTAGACATCAAATTACCCGGGCCAGTGGCCCAACTAAAGAGATGATGCGTATCCTGCAACTCTTTTGGCTTCAGAGTTTTTATACCTTCCATAAGCGCAAGACTCGCTGTTTTGGAATTGTTATTACTAATACCTGGTAACAAGAAAGTTTCAACGACTGGAAAACGTCCTCTAGTATAGGCATAGGCAGATATTCCGATATCACCAACACCCTTTACAACACCCTCATAGGTTTCTGCGGATTTCAAAAGCGTTTCAGCAGGATAACTGGTTATTTTGACCTTACCATCCGTCGCCTTTTCCACTGCTTTTATCCAACCCTGAGCAATATCTTTTTCAGCAGTGTGGGTAGCAGGCCAAAAGTGGGCTAGCTTTAATTCTATCGGCTTCGGTGCTTCAGCAGGGGGACTAACAGTACTATTAGAACTTGTAGTACTTGTTCCACACCCTGCAACGCTTAACACTAAACTTATTGCTAATAAGCAAAGGCCTGATCTTAAATTAGAAGAAACAGTTCTTTTTTTAACGATCATACTACATCTCCCTTTTTTCTAGTTTGCGCTGATCAATTTCCGAAGGGCTCTCATTCAAAACGAGGTAAGGAGTTTTAAAGGCACTACCGCAAGAACATCTTCGCCTAGTTTATTACCGCGTTCCCAGTTCGGCAATGAATTAATGTAAAGCCATAAACGACCCAAATTAGAAGATCTCATTCCCCCCTTTGGCCAATTTTTACTGATTTAAGCCTTCTCTAGTTGATAATGCCCTAATTTCTAAATCACATTATATTCTGAATCTTCCGTAAATGTAGCACATTTAATAATCTTTCTCTATCTTAAAACAGTTCCAAATTTTCACGTAATTCAGTCCGAATTGACTAATCTAAACCAATGTAAAAAGAGGTTATAAACAACTTTTCACGAATAGTATTTTCAATATTTAAAATATACAGAATAGTATTAGGGGGTTAGCTATATGCGGGCTTCAGAATTGCGTATGGACGAACTGCTCCAATTCCATCCAGAACAAGGAAAAATCCTTTTAAAAGGCTCACGCGTAATAATCTTCGCTGCATCTGCCCTTGGAAAGCTGCGCAAAGATTTAATAGATACTTTGGGTATGGATAGAGCTAAGGGTTTTCTCATCCGATATGGGTGGTCTTGTGGTTTTCAAGCAGCTATTAATATCAAAGAGCAATTTCAATTAGACAATGAATCAGAATGGAATTATGCCGGTCCAACCATCCACGCTCTGGAAGGATTCGTCCACGTCAATACCGACATTATTGATATAAATCGACCAAAGGGTACCTGGTCACTTAAAGGGATCTGGACAAACTCCTTTGAGGCCGAACAACACATACTACATTATGGTTACCACAATGACCCGGTATGTTGGATGTTAGTAGGATACGCAGGCGGCTATCGTTCTGCCTGTCTAGGGAAAAAAGTCATTTATAAAGAGGTAAAATGTGTTGGCAAGGGCGATGAGCATTGTACTTTTATCGGTAAGACTATTGAAGAATGGGGCGAAGAAATAGTCCCAGAACTAGCCTATTATGAAGTTAGTAAAATCAGTGAAGAACTGGAAGCAGCTAATCGCAGGATCACAATTCAGAACGGTATTCTAGAACGAATTGTCGCCATTCATGAACAGCTCACTCAATGTATTTTGAAAGGTAAAGGTGTAGAAGCCATCGCTGCCAGTCTTGCAGAGTTTATGAAATGTACTGTCATTTTAGAAGATTGTCACCTTATCCCGCAATCCACTCGTTTTCCGGCACAATCTGTCACAAAAGATCTCCTGACCCCTTATCATTCGATTTGGACCAACCCTTCTTTCAAAAAAGCTTCCGCCTTTTACCTTCAGCAAAAGCGCCCGTTTCAAATAACAGGTCAGCATTCAGATATCCAAGTTTACCGTTTGGTATCACCAATCTTAGTAGGCAGCGAATTGTTAGGTTTTGTTTCTTTGCTTCGCACGGAACTACCCTTTTCGGAATTGGAGAGTGTCTCTTTAGAACACGCCGCCAGCATCTTTGTCCTTAAACTATTAGAGGAAAAGAAAATTACCGCGGTCGAAAGACGATTAATGGGTGATTTCATTGATGAATTACTAACGGGAAATTTCCCCGACCCCAATTCAATCATCAAACGGGCACTCGGACTGAATTATGATATTACTCTTCCTCATCGGATTCTGATCTTAGACATAGATAACCTTACCCAATTGGTAAATTCCTTTCCACAAAATGAAAAAAGGATCTTACAATTAAAAACAGACCTTCTTAACACCGTTCAATCCTGCCTGGAACACTTAGGCAAGGGTATGGTCGTAAACAAAGGCGATAATTTAATCATGTTAATCCAGCTAGATAAACCTGATAGCCCGGAAAAAGTCAGTAGGCAACTTGCTGAAAATCTTATAAAACAAATCTCTCGCCATTTTCCCAAAGTAACGCTGACTATAGGGATTGGGAGTAGCTGTAAAGAGTTATCTGATTTTCACCGTTCCTTTTTATCCGCTCAAAAGGCCATAGAAATTGGAAAAGCCCTGAAAAATCAAGGCCAAGTGATCTCTCTTGAACAATTTGGTACACATGCTCTGCTTTTCAGTGCCTTAAATCCGTCAGAATTATTACACTTTGCTACCAGCCAAATAGGATCACTAATAGAATACGATGAAACCTATCAAACCCAACTCATTCCCACGTTGCAAGAATTTCTAGGCCACCGTGGCAGCGTTGAGGAGACCTCTAGAGCCATGAATATGTCGTTAAGTGGACTAAAATATCGCTTACATCGTATTGAAGAGATTACCGGACAGGATCCAAGAGATTTCCAGTCTTGCCTTAACTTCCAATTATCCCTAAACATCCTCCAGCTAGCGGGACCGGACAAAATAAAGTCATAGCTTAAGTGTCCGGCCTCAAGTAATTTTACAGTTGGTTAATTTTAGGTAGTTTTTAGCATGTTTTCCTGTTAAACTAAACGGGGCAGCTGATCTTTAAGAGTGTTGAAAAGGTCATTGCCCAAGGACCTATGGGCATTGTATTTTAGGGCCCGAGTAAAGAAACTCAAGGGGGTAAACCAAGGTCTGATGAATCATCCCATTTTACTTAATGAAAACAGGAAATTCCTTCTGTCTGAGCTAGCTCCAACAGCCAATTACCATGGATGGTGTGACTTGGTAATCAAAAAAAAGTTCAAAAGCCGCAAAAACCAAGTGTATTTACTGGAGAAAAAGAATTATCCTGCCATGACAATTAATCAAATAGTTGTCAAAAAATATCCTTCTTGTGAGCGATTGGAGAAAGAAGTCTCTCTGCTTCGGATGCTTCATGCTAGCGGATTAACCGTCCCCGATATTATCCTTGTTCAGGAAAACATACTCTTCTTAGACTATATAAACGGGGTTCTCTTCTTAGATTATCTAGAAATTTGTGAGAAAAACTTTACTCCTGCCCAGGAGATGCTTAGTGTTATCGTCAAACTGAGCAACTGGCTAAATGACTTTTATAAATTAACCAAGCACCACTATGGGAAAGCATACTCATACGGGGATCTGAACGCCCGGAATTTTATTCTGACTGACGATGGAATCTGGGGAATAGATCTGGAAGATGCTTCCCCTCTGGAACCGCCCGAGTATGATCTGGCCGGATTATGCGCCAATCTGCTGACCTATGACCCGCCTTTTACCCCCTGGAAAATAGCTCTCTCCAGGATTCTTTATGACCAGTTTTCAGCTATAATCCCCCTTGACCGAGAACAGTTCCGGGAAATATGGGGACCTTTGCTGAACAGTCTTGCTGAGCGGAGGAAAGTACAGATACCCCAGGATTTCCGATTATAGTTTGATAGTCAATCTCCAGGGTTAACGGTTATCAATCTGAGCCCGTTGCAATGTACCGCTGAAATCAACATAGATTGATTTCCATTCCGTAAAGAAATCTATAGCCGCAGTTCCTACCTCCCGATGCCCATTCCCCGTTCCTCTGGTACCACCAAACGGCAAATGAACTTCTGCACCAATTGTACCGGCATTAACGTAGAGAATCCCTGTCGTAATATCGCGCATGGCAGTGTACACATTGTTGATATTTTGGGTATAGATTGAACCGGAAAGACCGAATTTCGTATTATTATTGACTTCGATCGCCTCTGCCAAACTCTCTATCGTAAGTACCGAGAGTACCGGTCCAAAAATCTCTTCCTGGGCTATCCGCATATCCGGCGTCACATCAGCAAAGAGTGTCGGCTTATAGAAGGATCCCTTCGCCAATTCACCTTCCGTGGCCTTTTCCCCTCCGATTAGGAGGCGGGCTCCTTCTGCCTTGCCAATCTCTACATATTGATGAATACTCTCCAGTTGCTTGCTGTTAATTACAGGACCCATATCAACCCTAGAATCCAAACCGTTTCCTAGTTTAAGGTCCTTAATCTTTTCCACCAGCTTGTTTAAAAGTTCTTCCTTGACATCTCTATGCACAATAACCCGGCTGCAGGCTGTACAACGCTGTCCTGTTGTCCCATAGGCACTCCAGATAATCCCGTCCACTGCCAACTCAAGGTCTGCATCATCCATAACGATAATTGCATTCTTGCCCCCCATTTCCAACGATATCCGTTTATTATAAAGTGCAGCTTTTGACGCCATCTTGGTCCCCGTCTCGGTAGACCCTGTAAAGGTAATCGCATCAATTCCAGGATTCTTAACCAAAGCATCTCCGACCAAATTCCCGGGCCCTAAAATAAGATTAACTACTCCGGCAGGCACCCCAGCTTCGATCATAACCTTGACAAGGGCTGTTGCTACAACTGCTCCGTCGGACGCTGGTTTAAAAATTACAGTATTGCCGGCTATCAAGGCTGGCATCATCTTCCAAGCTGGAATTGCTGTAGGAAAGTTCCAGGCTGTAATCGCTGCCACTACCCCGATGGGATCCCGTACTGTCATACAGGCTTTGTTCGTAAGTTCTGAAGGCATGGTCTGGCCAAATAGCCGTCGGCCTTCACCCGCAAAATAATAAGCTACATCAATGGCTTCCTGTACATCTCCTCTGGCCTCTGCCAGCACCTTACCCATTTCCCGCGTCAGCAATTGGGCTAGCTCCTCCTTATGTTTCTCTAGGGCTTGCCCGATTTTCATCAAAATCTCCCCCCGTACCGGTGCGGGAGTAAGCCTCCATGTTTTGTAAGCAGCTCTGGCGACAGTAACCGCCTTTTGAACATCCGTTTCATTGGAACGTGTTAGTAATCCTACGACCTCTCCAGTCGCAGGATTATAGCTTTCTGTTGTTTCCCCAGTGTTAGATTCAACCCATTCGCCACCAATAAAGTTTTTTAATAGTTCCATTTCCTTTTACCTCCTTTTATTTAGTACCTCTGTATTATTAGGACTCCATATTTTGGTCCTATAATATTTAATCCTTGGTAGGACCAATTTTTGCAAAGAATGTCTGTTAAAACAAAGGGCAATATAAGACCTTCGCTCCCATGACCACATGCTATTTTGGACGACAACACACAAATGATAGGTTGGTCCATCGCCTGTTACGACAATTATAACAAGACCGCAGCAGGTCTGCGACGAGTTCCTCTTCCACATCTTCCATAAATGCGGGGCAATTTTCCGCAGCCTTTGCTGCAACCTTCCAATCCTCTTGGCCTCCCAAGAACTCCCTTTCTCCCTTTGGGTTCAATTTCCACAAATTCAATCTCCCCCTCAGAATTTTCTCACCTGCTGTTTCGTACACGTTTGCCACCTTACCCCCTCAGATTCCGACGTTTCTATTGCAGTAACTGGCAAGACGCATTTCCCTTCCATTAAGATAGCTTTCAGAGTGTCTCCTAACTCAACTAAATCATCCTCCTTTAAAACCATTCCATCTAAACTTTTTACGGCATCGACGTTTGTCTGGGAGAGAATCTCACCAACTGAAATAATCTTGGCATCACTTTTGATTTTCAGTTTCCCCTTGAAACGTCCATCGGTACCACTCAATCTGAGCGCTACTCCAGCAAGTGCGCCAATCACACCCTGCCCTGTACCCCCGTGCTCAGAAAGATGTATCCCCATATGTTTAGCAAGGTCATAAGCATCCTGTTTTGTTAAAACAACTTCCTTAGCTTTACGACCAAACATGATGAGTTTTTCCCGTTGACTTAACTTTTCAGGAATAAGGACACAAAGACCTGGATCTGATCCTTCGGCACTTTCATGAACTAAAAAATCAGACGCGAATTGGATTAAGCGGTTAAGATAGTCCTCTTTAAGTTCTGCAACAAAACACATTGAGCTATTATGGGATGTATAGGGGATATCCTCATGAACCAACAACTGGTGGCGAGTTACTCCGAAGCTTTTTCCCCAACCCTGCTCCTCGATCACTTGAGCCAATATCGAGGCCAATTCTCCAGTCCCTCTACTTTCGAGGTTATCTGTATCATCTATGCATACCAAGACTTGCATACTATCGCCCCTTTCTAATTCCTGCGATTATTTCGGTATCCTCATCCCTTCTCCATTCAAGACTCGAGTAACGGTATCATCTGTCAGTGGATAGTTAAAGAATTCCTTATAAAATTCTTTAATTATCTTTTCCATTTCTAAATCTGGGAAAAGCTCTGGATAGAGCGTTTTAGCTGACCACAAAATCGCCAAGGGGGTTTCCAAAGAGCCTGGATGCCCCCACCGAGAAATCCCATTTGGCATTTGAAATACTTTATCGGACTTGACCGCTTGGATAGTTGCCCATTGCGAATTTCCCTTAATATAGTCTGCGACACCTGCTTCGTTGACCAGAATAACCTGAGGATCCCATAATAAAATCTGTTCAATAGTAGCGATGTACTTGCTGCCTTCAATTACTCTAAGATTTTCATTCACGGAAACATTGACTGCTCCAGCGATTTGAGTCCAGTCTGCCGGCAGTGTATTTACGACATCAGTTCGGGTTGCTTCATTAACCGAGTGGTATACTTTGACTCTATCTTCATACGAAATATCTTTGACCTTCGTTTGAACACGCTCGATACTGGCTTGGTAATAGGCATTGTAGCTTAGCGCCTTATCCTCTGCCCCCACGGCTTGACCAATCATACGAATTGCGTATTTCTGTTCCTCAATATTTCGATAATCAACCACAAGATAGGGGATCTTGGTCTTACGGAGTTTTTCGACTTCCCCTTCATTCTGAGCTGTGTCTACGCTGATAAACGCAATATCGGGCTTAGCATTTAATAGTTCTTCGATATTTATCGCTCCAGAGGAAGAGGGTATCAGCGCATTCTTAATAGTTGGGGCTATCTCATTCAACAAAATATCTCGACTTAATCCACTGTTTACAGCTACAATCGTTGAACTTTTCCCCAACATCGTCACTGCATGCCCTGAAAATGCGTACAAACAAGCGACCCTTTCCACTTTAGCTGGTATGACAACCTGCCGACCGATGGAATCTGTAACCGTTATGGTATCCAGCAGATCCATAGGTTGTTCTGATGTTTCAGCGAGTGGCTTCATTCGCTCTGATACTAGAAATAAAGTAATTGCAGCAACCATGAGAAGACAGAGACCCACCCAGTACCTCCTCTTTTTATCCATACAAAACAACCTTTCCAAAAATAGATCCTTCTAGAGCAACGTGTTCAGCGGAATAATTTGTTTTAACTTTTTGTCACCAACCTCGCAGGAAATGACTTTAGCCTTGATGTTATAGATGGATTTAATGTTTTCTTCCGATAAAATATCTGTAGGAGACCCTACAGCCGTTAAGGTTTTTTTATTCATCAACGCGACAGTCGTCGCGATATTATTGCTTTCAAAATAAAAGGCATGGTTCGGAAAATGTGTCGCCATGATAATTGATAATCCTGTCTCACGAACTAATTGAACCATCGTTTCCATAATCAAAAGTTCGTGCTTAAAATCTAGGTGTGCTGTTGGCTCATCCATCACGATAACCGAGGTCTTCTGGGCCAATGCTCTAGCAAGCATGACTAACTGCCCTTCACCCCCACTTAATTGTGTATAGGGTCTCTCTTTAAGTGTATTGAGGCCCAGTAAATCGAGGGCAGCTTCAGCAATATGCCTGTCTTCGAAAGATGGAGACGAAAACATCCCGGTATACGGGGTCCTTCCCATAAGCACTATGTCCATCACCGAATAAGGAAAACTTTTTTCATGATCTTGAGGAACATAGGCTATATGCTTGGCAATCTCGCTAGGACGAAGCGCACTAATATCTTTTCCCCTTAAAAAAATCGATCCTTCCCGTGCTTTTAACGCTCCCAGAAGACAATCTAACAAGGTCGTCTTGCCACACCCATTGGGGCCGATAAGGCAAAGAATTTCACCTGGATTAACTCGAAAGCCAACATTATGAAAAAGATCCTGGCTATCATACCCGAAGGAAACGTTTCTTACCTCGAGCAAAGACATTTGCCTCACCACCCCTTTCCTTTAGTTATTTTTAATAAATAAACAAAGAAAGGAGCACCAATCAAGGCCGTTAAAATACTCAATGGTATTTCCGAACCGGTTATCATTCTTCCGGTTAAATCAATTAAAATTAAGAAACTCGCCCCGAGTGAGAAACTTGCAGGAATCAATAACCGGTTGTCATTACCAACGATCATCCGTCCAATATGAGGGATGATTAGACCAACCCAGCCGATTGTTCCACTCACAGCTACAGCTCCAGCAGTGGCTAGGGTAGCAAATATTACGAGCAACCCTTTATTCAGAGTTGTATTAATCCCCAAAGAACGGGCTTGCCGGTCTCCCATTGAAAGAACATTAATACGCCACCGGAGAGCCCATATACCACCCATCCCTATAACCATAGGAATACCCGCAATCCAAAGATCCTGAAGGCTAGCGGAGGCTAAGCTTCCCATCAACCAAAATACTATCGCTGGGAGCTTATCACTAGGATCAGCGACATATTTGATAAACGAGATTAAGGCCGCAAAGGCCGATGAAACAATGGTGCCCCCTAAAACCAACATAATGGTCGGTGCAGTATTATAGACTTTTCCAATTAAATAACTTATGATGACGGCCAACAGAGCAAAGCCAAAGGCAAACAAATAAATCGTAGTTTGCGTGTTAAAGATCAGAATTGCCAGAGCAGCCCCAAATCCGGCACCCGAACTAACCCCCAAAATTCCTGAACTCACCAAGGGATTTCGAAACAGTCCCTGAAAGGCTGCTCCGCTCATAGCCAATGATCCACCAACTAAAGCCCCCAAAATGGCTCTTGGCATGCGAATCTCCCAGACCACCGTCTGATAAATGTCCGACAAGTTATAAGTTGTAAAGGTCAACTTCGACCAGAACATGTCTATTATGGAGACTATCGATATGGGATATCTGCCTATAAAAAGAGAAAGAAATACGAAGCCGATTGGACAAAGAATAAGTCCTACGTTAATGATCTTTCTCTTCATGCGCGAAACTCCTGTTACTTATTTTTCTTATACAAAGCCAAACCGATGCCGAGCACGATAACCGCCCCGATGCCAAGAATTATTGAACTGGTAGGAAATCCATCCTTTGTCGTCTCCACTGGGGAAGGATTCGAACCCGCTGTAATAAAGTTAAGAGACTTTTCTTTTCCTAAAGGAACTCCGCTCTTCGATTGAATCTCGGGAGCAATTGTCACTTTATACGATGTCCCGGGTTGTAACTCCTGCAATGGTTTTAGTAACACCACATTGTTCTTGTCAGGTTCCATCTGATCATCCGACATGATGACTTCAATAGGTATCACAAGGCCATCTGCAGAACTCAGCGTGAAAGCTTTTATATTCATATCCTTTACGGTACTATTGACGACATTTTTACTAAACATTAACTTAATTTCTACCGGCAGTTTTACATCTTTTTGGCCGTCGATAGGATCGGAAGAATCTAAAGTCAAAGCATTTTGTTGCCCTCCTCCACTTCCATTACCACCTTCAGCAAAGACGGATGAAGCTCCCACTAAGCAGAGAAATACGGTTAGAAATACAGTTAGAATTGTAAGCTTATATACCTTTAAAATAAGATCAACCCCTCTTTAAACTATTTCAAAGCAATTCCTGGTTGAAGTTAACTATACTATTAATACATAAATGCTTGACGCCGCTTCACCTCTAAACAAGAAGAAGAGTGCGCAACAACTGACGTAGTGGCTATTTTGCACTCTTAACTTGTTTTTTGGGATCTATGTTCATCTTTTCTTAAGCCAGTCCACTATTGAGCGACAGTAATTTTAGCCAGAGTCTTAACCCACATATTGCCCGGTGAGTCTTTGAGTACCGCCTCAAGTGGGCCATCCTTATCCAGTGGCTTGCCATCGAGCTTGTAGCCTACAATGGTTCCCTCAGCTTTGACCATGTCTGGAGTATATTCCTTGGCATAACCATCGGCAGCCGTTGCGGTAACCGATTTATACTCTTTTATACCCGCTGCATCCAGAACTTTCGCAAGTGGAAATCCCACCCACTCCTGTTCTTGAGTTGAGCCATCCTTTTTTTTCAGGGTTGCTTTAATTGTCACCGTATCGATCTTAGCCAATTCTTTTTCCGTCAGGGTAACGGTAGAAGATCCGTTGATGACTTGCAGTTGGCAAGCGGGAATATCAGCATTAACGGTCGCGGTGGGCGTTTCTTTAGGAGTACTTCCGGAGCTCTGTGAGGAACAGCCTGTTGTGGCAAATACCAAGGCTAGTGCCAGAGTACCAATAAGGACCTTATAACCTAAGTTTTTTAGCATGATTTCCCTCCCAATAATATCTTGTGTTTTATCAAATATAGATTGGAGTTATTATCTAAATTGAGTTTTAACTCAATGAAAACCACGTTCCCTAAATAGAAAAAACTAGAATCAAGACGAGAAATCCCACGAAAGAGATCATGATATCTACCTTTGTCAATGGCAGCCGATTCATAAAAGTACGCTTGCTGTAGAGACCAAATGCCCTACCATCCATGGACATACTGAGAGTATCCACTCGATTAATCGTCGTCGACAACAAGGGGACTAGCAGGTACCGCAACATGTTCATCAGCCGGGTAAACGAGAAGCCCTGATACCGAATACCCTTGAGGCGAATGGCCAGGCGGACCTGGTTAAAATCGTCCTGATAACCGGGAATAAAGCGCAGAGCGGTGATTAACATATATCCCCACCGATAGGGAAGCCCGGCCTGTATTAAGCCCTGGACCAGCCGAATTGGATCTGTGGTAGCTACGAAGAGAAAGCTTACACCGATTAGGTTTAGGAAACGGAACGCTATGGTCAGGCCCTGCAGCAGCCCTCCTGACCAGATTGTTAGTTCCCAAGGCCCAAGCTGAATCTGCCAAAGTGGTAACCCCTGCTGACGAGCAAGCATCTGCACCAGGACAATAAACGAGGTGTAAAATAAAACAAACCGCAATTTTCGCACCCAATAGCGCCAGCCTAACCCGGAAGAAACATAAGCAGCAACCAGCAAACTCAGGAGCAATACCCCTCGTTGAAGTTCTGTAAACGCTAGAACAGCACTAGTGAAGCCCAGCAGTAGTCCAAGCTTTACCATGGGATGGAGACGGTGAAGCCAGGAGGTGCCTGGCACAAACTTAAGTCCTGCCAGCTGATCAAAATCCAGTGCTCGACTTAGAATCAGATTGAATCCCTTCATTTTTTCTCCCATCGGTCACCTTCCCTTAAGGGCAAATAAGCGTCCTTCCCTCTCTCCTTTAACCACTGAAACACTTTATCTGGCCGGTCTTCATATCCGACCTGCCCACCCTCTAAAAAAAGCAATCGATGACAATAGCTAGCCACGACCTCAGGATGATGACAAACCATCAGAACAGACCCTCCTCCTTCGCAATGCCTGTACAGGTGCTGCATTAGAAGATCCAGATGCCCGGCATCCTGGCCGGCTAACGGTTCATCTAAAAGTAGCAGGTCAGGTTCATAAACCAAAGCGGAGACTGCACAAAGCCGTTTCTTTTCGCCCATACTTAACAAAAATGGCGAACTGTTGCGGTAGTTTAGAAGAGAAAACTCCTCGAGTAAGTTTTTTGCCTCGACTGTAAATTTACGAGTTGGTTTGAGCATTTCCGCCGCTAACAGGGTTTCCTGCCAGACCGAACGTTCAAGGATCTGATGCCCCGGGTTCTGAAGGATCATTCCGATCTCTTTGACGCGCTCCTGTATATCCAAGTGAGAAATGTCCCGGCCTCGGTAGCTTACTCTCCCTTTCTCCAGCTGATGATGACCCAACAGAGCAAGCAACAGAGACGTCTTCCCACACCCGTTTGCTCCCATAACCGCCATAATCTCTCCTGGCTTCAGCCGGAAGGAGACATTCTGTAACACTGGAATTCCTGCTCGCCTGACGACCACCCCCTCAACTTCTAACAACGGTTCTCTGGGATTATCAACTGCCAGATCCATTCTCAGCTTCAGGGATTTTCTTAAGGTCTTGTCCAGCTTCTTCCGGTAGAGCGGAAAAACTGTTGACGGAGACTCATCTGAAGCAAGTCGACCTTCTTCCAAAACCACCATTCTATCGGCCAGTTTATAAAAAGGCTCTATGCGGTGCTCAATTACAATCACTGTATATCCATACTGGTTTTTAAGAGTTTCCAAGTGTGCTACCATACTCATAATGCCTTCAGGGTCCAGGTGGGCTGTGGGCTCATCCAGCACGAGCACCTTCGGTTCCATAGCTAGAATGGAGGCCAAGGCCAGTCGTTGTTTTTCCCCGCCTGAAAGATTTGTAACTTCCCTTTCTGCTAGATGGGAGATGCCCAGCATAGCCAGAACACGCTTGATCTTTAGTTTGATATCTTTAGAAGGGATCTGTAAGTTTTCCAGCCCGAAGGCCACTTCCTGGGAAACGGTAAAGCTGCATATCTGGGCATCAGGATCCTGCTGAACCAAACCCACGATCCCCGCCAATTTTTCAGGGGGTGTGTGACGAGATTAAGGCCGTCAAGCCAAACATCCCCTCCCATGATTCCCGACCAACCGTGGGGAATAAAGCCGCATAGAGCATGCGCCAAGGTCGATTTCCCACAACCACTGAGTCCTGTAATCAGGCTAAAGGAGCCCTTCTGGAAGGATAGGTTTAGGTTTCGTAGGGCGGGGTTGCTTTTTCCCGCATACGTAACGCTTAAATTCCGCAGTTCGATAATATCCTTCATCATCGAACTACAAAACGGCTTACTTTGCGTACCCAGTAGCCCCCTTCATAATTGGCAGCCACCAAGCGAAGGGTAGTCTCATTACCCAGTTCTTCCACGATCAGCATCCGGTCATCTTGCAACACTTTTTCCAGTTCAAAGGTCACCTCATAGCCATCCGTTGCCACAACCTTAAACTCTTTGGTTCCAGGCATTGGCCGAGCTTCTTCAAGGAAAACCCTCACAGGAACCCCAATGTATTCCTGTTCAGGTATCGTGGTTACTTTGCCTATTAGCTCTGAGCGGATGGCAACCATCTGGTCTGCATACCCCTTCAAGCTCACTTCCATTGGTTGTTCCACTCGACCCTCCACCTTAAGGGTGATCCCTTGCCAAGGTAGTTCATAAATATTTTTGAAATAATAGCCAACACCCGCTACAAATGCCAAGAAGAAAACAACCGTTAGAACCAAAGATGCCCGAGAGAAAATACTTTTCTTCCGGCGAGGACTGCTTTCCTGATGCTCGGAATAGCGACCAGGGCGCATAGAACTTAATAAGCTCAAAGATTGATGGGTCAGGTAACCACCGAAAATCACCCCAGAAATCAGCGCTGCGCTACAGATTATCCCTATATAAACCGGGGATGCACCGGAAAAATAGAGGAGCTGGAAGACTAAGACATTCGATACCGCTCCCAATCCCCCCGCGATAGCCAAGGTTAGGAGAGGATACTCCCTGTTCTTTTTGATTTTTATAAAGAGAACAAGATCAATGACGAACCCCTGGATCAGGCCTACTACAATGATCGCTATTCCGTGAGTGCTGCCCGTGAAAAATTCAACCAATCCTTTTAACAATCCCGCCGCCGTAGCAGCCCCAGGTTTACCAGTCAAACAAGCGACCATCAGCAACCAGTAGATGTGAAGCCCCGAGATAAACTGTCCCGCCCCAAAAGGCACTCCTACCAGCCTGTTTAACAAGTTGCCGATATATCCAATGTAGGTGCTCAGAACCCCTCCCAGCCCACTAATCACAGCAATCATAAGGAGATTCCGGCTCTTACTTCCATAAGTAGACTGTAATGCAGGTTCCATTATTTAACCTCCAGTTTCACAACAAACCGTACCCAACGGGCACCAGCCGACTTATACCGGTGCCATCCCTCGCCCAGGACTGAGGTATTCTCGCAATCCTTATTATCATAGAGGCCATCTGCCGTAAGAAAGGCTATCCGGTAACCATCCTTCCATTCTGGCAGTCCTTGACCGTTAAAACTGACAGCCAGGATCATGTCTCCCTGCTGCTTCTGCCAACCAGCTTTTTCAGGATAGACGTTGGTATACTCAAATTCCTGTTGATACCCATCAACACTATGTACCACCAGTTTATTGTGTTCCGTCATTCCTCCCACTTTTTCTAAGAGTTTGCCTATGGGAATCCCCGAATAAGTCCCCTGTCCATTGATATTTCCGTACTGATTCTGGAAGGAACCTGGCCCTTCCTGCTTATAAAGGGTATCGAGTTCCTTGATCTGCTGGTCGTCTAAGATGAACGATCCTCCAAGTCCCGAAAGAGTAAGACTATCCCGGCGGGGAGGAGGCTGGAACTGGTTCACCTTAATATCCAGTGGTATGTTCCCTCCAAGGTCACGAATCAGCAACCAGTGATGGTAGCCACCCTTGTCAGCTTCAGCATACAGACTTGCACCACCGCCCCCGCTGGTCACGTACTGCACACCGTCCTTCTGATACTGGTCGTACAGATGAATATGTCCATTGAAAACCGTTCGAATGTTCTTATTCAGTTCGTGAACCTGGGTAAGAAATGTCGCGACGGCAACCTTGTCCGTCATGGCATGGTCATCTGTCCCACCCCGAGGATCAACCACCGGCATATGCATGAACACCAGCGTTTTCCGGCCCTTACCCGCTGCATCCCCCAGAAAGGAAAGCTGTTCCCTCGACAAACTACCGGATGAATTATCCAGAAACACCAGACTGTTCACGCCCCAGTCAAAGGTATAATACGCTGGGGCCAGCAATTTTTCATAATGTGCACTTTGGCTACTTTTTACGTCATGATTTCCCGGTACAGAATAAAGCGGACAGAATAGTTCCTGTGAGGTCTGTAAAAAATCCACCATCTCTTCTTCCTGTCCGCTTGGGGTAAGATCTCCAACATGAACTACAAAATCAGGTTTAGCCAGGTTGATTTGTTTAATAGCCGTCTGAAAAGCTTCGTTGTTACCCTGAGTATCCCCGATAACAGCAAAAGAACCGCCTGCTCCCCAGTCCGCTGGTGGTTCAAGCAGCAATTTCCCTCTTACTCCCTTGGGAATAGCCGCAGCGATTATAGTTAAACGAGGCTTTTGTAGGTCAATACCCGCTGAGGCTGGATCAGTAAGCCCCTGCTCTCCTTCAAAGACGTACTTCAGCTTGTCAACTGGAACGTTGGTGATCTCAAGTAAACATTTTTCTCCATATATAAGTTCTAGCTCGACTACAGGCTTCCAGGCGCGATAGGTATAAACGAGAGTTCCGTCGGATTTTTGCGATACGGCTTGAAGGAGAGCTCCCTGAACATGGGGAGCATGGTCAGGAGAGATCACCGTCTGCTGAGGATCAATTGTTACCGGTTGAGAACATCCTGCCAGAAACAGGCAAAGACTCAAGAAACCAACGATCAGTCTCGGCCACGGGAAACGTTTGGAAACTAATGCTCTGATCATGATGCTAAACCTCTTTTTCTGGCGTTACTGTTTTGGCAGGTTTAATAATTGAACTTCAATGATCTGGCCTAAGAGCACCGGTTTCTCTTTGTTTTCGATATTCACCAACTCAAGGGGGCCTTCATCTCCACCTAACAGACTGTTGTTTTTCTTATAGGCAAGGATAATTTCATCATTGTAAGAGATATCAGTTGACTTGATGTCCAGCGTCTTACCGTCTTTTGTTAGTAACCGGACTGTGTAGTTGGAACGAACAATATTCCGGTTGACTAAGTGATGCCCATCAACCTTCTCCCCTCCATCGACCTCAGCCACCATCAGCCAAAGGCCAGAACCTTCATAAATATCCTTGCCTCCCTTGGCATTCGTAATCTCAATCTTTTGTCCCGGATGCGGCGTTTCATGACAGGTAGCGCAGCTTTCATATGTAGCGCGATCGACAGTCACATTTTCATACCCACTGAGCTTGATGGTCCAATCGGCCACTCCTGGTTTGAGGATTATGGTATCAATCAATTTAACCCACAGATGTCCATCAGTGATGGCGGCATCCTTACTCACATACACCAGACGGGGCAACCCTTCCCCCACCTCTTTTTCAGAACTTTCTAGAGCGACTAAAACATCCATCTGACTCGCTGCTGCAGCCTCTCCATCTTGCTTATAAGTCATTACATTGCCGGTAATTTGCTGATTATCCAAAGTCATCTTATACCCGTCAGAGGCAATAAACTCAAGGCCATCCGTTGCGCTGAGCTCGATTCCGGCGGCTTTAAGTACATCAGCGAGTTTAGGCCCACTTAGTTCTGCCGGTCCCACTAAGCTTCCTGTAGACTTTTTGAAGATCCCGATTCCCTTAGCCTGGGTCAAGCTTGCCAGATCAACTGTCTTAGTGTTTCCCTTACCATCACCTATTTTGATAGTCTTATGTTGAGTTTGTACTCCCTGTGCAGCATTAGTAGATGGCTTCCCATTCGTTTCTAATGTTTTACCACATCCTGTAACAACCAGTAAGATCATCACAAGGCATGGTAGCAGGGTCAAGACCCCTGACCTTAGGTAAACTCCCTTTCTCATCTTCTTCCTCCTTAAAATATTTTGTGAATATAATAGCAAAGGTGTCCTACCGGACATATCTATTCGCTTTAGACCAAATGTCAGAAGTTATCTCATGTCTCATGGATCCGATAGATGTCGTCCACCTTTAAAAAAAGGGAGAAACCGTAGTAAAATTATACCTTTTGTGACAATCATATGTCAACAATATTAACTTAAACCAAATTTAAGCCTAACAATGCCAAGCAATATTAAACTAAACCGATATGATAAAAACTAATGCATGGCACACACAAAAAGCCGGTTTTCCCCAGAGTAAGGAAAAACCGGCTTTCGGTATTCATTTTAAAATTGGATAGTATATTTATTTGCTTATTTCATATAATGAAACCCTGTTTCACAATTATAACATAAATTGTTTGCTTCTATCGCTTGTGCTACTTTTTTTCGAAATTCGCTCATGCAATGTGGTTTAATGGCAATTTCTCTCGACTCATTGATTAAATTTTCATCCTCGCCTAGTGATAAGCGCTTGGGTCCTGCACAAACCTGTTCCTGATCATTTTCCTTTTTTACTTCACAAAGAGCCACTAAAATTACCTCCTTTTAAATTTTCGATCAAAAGCCTGTAGCCTTAATCCTGAACCTTATATTCATAGAGTGAAACTCGGTATTGCGCAAATTACATTATATCCATTGCTTTTGCGAATTTCACTCAAAAATCGTTTAGGTATAACCTATTCCTATTCCTATTCCTATTCATATTTATATTTATATTTATATTTAGTACCAAAAAACTGCAAAATTCATCTCCTTTAAAAATAATCTAAACTCCGCCCCTCGATTTGTTTCATATAATGAAACCATGTTTCAAATATGTTATAATTTATTTTAACATATTACCCCGTATCTATCAATAAATTTTAATTCATTGCTTTAGTGAGCACAACATTATAGATAGTCTTTTTTTAAGGTAAACCCCGCTTTAATAGAAGTCACTCCAACCGGGAACCAACACACTCACCTGATCGCCGATACAAACCTTTTCAGTAGTTTTCGGTAAAAATACGAAGCCATTGGCTTCTACATTGGGACAAATTAAATCATGATCGGGTTTACCAGTAGACCACGCTATATAAAATTCTTGCTTCTTTTGCAACTTCACCCGGGCATAAATGTTTGCTTTGCCGGCATTGATAATCTCGTTTTGCATGGTAGCGCAGCAAACTTTGAAAGTACTTCTTCTCCTTCCAGACATTTTTTCAAGAACAGACCGACCATAAAGTTCAAAAACTATAATACTGCCTACTGGTTTTCCCGGCAAAGCCAAATGTGGGAGTATCCGGTTATCTGTACCTTTTAATATTTTTAACGGCAATCCGTTGTGATAAAGGCTATCTCCATAGGATATTTCTTCAAAACCATGCTCGGAAACTATGTCCTTCAAGCCACTTGAGGTACCCCCTATTGTTATTAATAGGTCTGACCCAAAGCTCCTAATAATACTATCCCGTAATTTGTTCTTGTCATCAGGAATAACATCTAATAAACGAGGAGTTCCCCCATAGCTAGATACCAGACCGGCAATACAATGAGCATTACTGTTATATACTTGCCCTCTATCTTTTTTCCCACCCACCGGTATCACTTCATCACCCGTAGCAGCAACTGACACTATAGGTCTCCTTATTACTTCGGCGCTGCTTCTTCCCAAACTTGCTAATACGCCAATTTCTAATGGACTGATGATAGATCCACTATTTATTACAATGGAACCTTTGGCAAGGTCTGAACCTGCCATACGAACATTCATTCCACTTTGAACTTGATTAATTACTATCAGCAGTTCATCTTGTCTTTCAACCAATTCCAATTGTATAACGCAATCTGTCCCCTTCGGAATGGAGGCCCCAGTCATAATATTTACAGCCCCATTGCATTTTATCTCGCCCTCATAAATTGCCCCGGCACAAACTTCACCCAAGACAGAAAAGTATTTGGGATTATTCTTTGCTGCTCCAATAGTCAAGTGTGAATTTAAAGCATATCCATCACATAAAGCGTAATCACAGGGTGGTAAAGCTTCTGGTGCAACAATGTCTTCCGCTAAAGTCCGTTTTAAAGATTCTAGGATGGGTTTTCGCTCTTTTGACAATGTTGGAATATAATCTAAAACTTCTTTCAGAATCATATCTTCCTCTAAACTTAACATATAAGTCTCTTCAATCCATCCAGATGTCTTAATCTTGGAATAATTTCTTTATGAATATCACATGCAACAGATTTTCCCGAAGTAGTACCGGTCATTAACAATTTATCATGGGGACATCCTCCCTGACAGGTAGTTTTGGATTCACACTTCCTACATTCATCTGGGATGTCTGGTCTTGTAACCTCATAATGAAACGTGTCACATTGTATTGCACTTAACGGATTTGCGTCAAATATTGTTCCAGTTTTAAATGAATGGTCTCTAATACATGGCCCAATGCTTCCATCAGGAAATACTGTAGCAAGTCTTTTTCCACAAATATATGGAGAAGATTCATGATCCCATAATGGAATTAAAGTATCCAACAAGAAAGTAGTTTGAACATCGTATCCCTTAATAGTATAGTTTTCCAGCAAATCACACAATTCATGGTATTTCTGCAACAATCTTTTCTTGTATTCAGCATCTATTCCTCTGTATATATCCTTTTGATATCTTAAACGATATCCATTTTCTATTCCAAATCTTGTTATATCCAGAACTCTAGCTAAGTTATGATCATCCAAGGTAGCTGCTATTGTTTGACCAATAACATTTGATCTTTCACTAATTATCTTCATTCTTCTCGATAGCTCTTTAGTGGTAATATCTGTTATACTTGTTGTCATCCATTGGATATCTTCTAGATCATCCCAATTTACGGAATCTATTAAGTCACCATTTGTATAAAGATTCCCTTGCATACCATCAGTATTTTTATAGACAGTATCCATAATTTTCTTAATTCTATCTGTCCTTAATAAGGGTTCTCCTCCAAGAAAACCAATGGTGTTCACTTTAACATTATTAATTTTCCAGACTTCCGGAATCCACTCTACTAATCTTGAAAACGTATTCTCATCCATTTCCATTTCATCATTATCGCCAGCTTGATTTAAAGCATAACAATAGTTACACCTTCTTGTGCACTTGTATGAGAGGAATAAGAGGAACCAAAAGAAAGGAAGCTTCCCCCAAGTTCCTTCACCCTTCAATCGTCCATCTTCTTTAGAATACATTGCTTTTAATTGTTTAGCATGTTCTGTTGGGCTTCTCACTTTATTGCACCTCGCATTTCATGATTCTTGCTTGAGTGCCATAGTTGGTGAAACCGTAATAATAAATCTTATCTACCCTTTTGACTTGATCCTTAAAATGCTTAGTTGGGAAGCGACCAAATTCAACTAGGTTCGTTTTGTTCGGTTCTAAACTTAAGGAAAATTCCTCAAGCCTTTTCTCCAGTGCTTCATGAAAACGGGTGGCTTCTGAACGGTATTGAAAACAGACTATAAAATCATCGATATACCTAATTAAATATGCTTCACCCTTTAATCCTGGCTTCACTAACGTTTCAAACCACTGGTCCAATACATAATGTAGATAAACATTGCTCAGCAAGACTCTAATCGAGTCCCCCTGGGTAGTGCCAATTTCGCTCGCCTGGATTTTACCGGCTTTCATAACACCGGCTTTCAGCCACCCTCTTATCATGGAAATAATTCTAGGGTCTCTCACCCTACGTTGTACAAACCCCATCATCCATTGGTTTTCCAGGCTCCCGAAGAAGTCCTTGAAGCTTGCTTCCAGCACCCAACTGACTTTTTCCCCGGCAATTATCTCGTTTAAGGTTGCAAGAGCATTATGCAATCCTCGTCCCGGCCTTCCTCCGAATGAATAGTTGAGGAAGTCTTGCTCATATATTGCGGATAATACTTCAGTAGTACTGTATTGCAAGACGACATCCACAACTCTGGGAACTCCTACTCCCGTCGGGGGGATATAGCTTTTCAGATGAATTGACTTCATTAGTTCTTCAAACCAAAGGTTAAAGCTCTTCTGCGCTCCTTCAACCGCCTCATGGTCTACACCCGGCGCAGTATACTTTGATATCCGGGCTAGACTTTCCCAAATAAGCTCCTTTGATATGTGATGCGCCAGGGAAGTGAATTTCAGATCAGTTTCCTTTCGAGCTCTCTCTGCTATTCTTTCTAGCTTTATGTTCATGGCTTGGGTTTCTCCTTACTTTGTATTAAAGTCCGAACCTCCCATTGCATGGAGCACCTGATTCCTTGTTAAGATTCAACGTCTACGTCAAGACCTGCGCTTGCGGCACGGACAGAGAGGCTTATCAACCTTCAGAAAAAACTTCATTCCGTGACGAACCAACTCAGGTCTATCATGTCGTCTATCTGCTTTACGTCCTTAAGGCATTGCTATGGCCTTTCCACAGGGGTAGAAAATTTTAGTCCTTTTGTGTCATACGGGCAACGGTGTCCACTAACTTCTGCAAACCATGTTTGCTTACCAATGATTCCAATCCTATCTCAATCTCGCCCAGAATGACTTCTTCTTCGACTTCCTCTTCCCTCTCTTCGTAAATCAGGACCTCATTGTAACACCACTGAACACACAAGGGCGGTTGTCCGGGATCATTCTCTTCACACATATCGCACTTTAACGGGAGACCGGAATCGGGCTCTTTGAATCTATCCCTGGCTGGGCAAGAAGCTCTGCAGAAGGTGCAATCGTCATATTCCTTTCCGTCAATCACATACTTTCCTCTGCCCATGCATTCGGCTGGAGTATATTCACCTGCGAACACCGGAAGCCAAATGTCGGTCGTTGGGTCATGAATCACCTGAATACGAGACCTTGCCGGATTAATACTGCTATATTTCGGTGTAGCGTGAAAGTTGGAGCAGATTATCTCACANNGTAATTTTTCTTTAGTGGGGATACCTTCCATGTTCCATCCCTTATATTTGTAATAGGTATCTAGAAGTTGTTCTTCTAGCTCGGGGAATCTCCTTTTCCAGTGGTCTTGAGGCGGCTTCTCATCAGCTCTCCTCATGCCTTTTATTATGTTATAGGCTCTGTGTAGATTTCGGCTTCGATTGACTATTTTCTTTAGGCCGGCTCGATCTATGTCCAACCCGGTTGCTGATGAGACTAAAAGATGATAATTGTGTGTATGGTACGGAGGCTTCAAGCAAAATGATCCCATACCACAGCATAACCCCAAGGCGTCATCAATGTTGTGTATCTCCTCCATCCAATCCACAATTTCACTGCACATATCGGGAGTTGGGTAATATGGGTTCGAGTTTTCTCCCCGTGGTTCCCAGTCCAGAAGATATTGCTTAAAATGTTCATCTGGAAGCTGAGGCCAATCTTTTACAAACTCTTCTCTCATCTCCATCGTTGGGAAAGGCGCTTGAGGCCAATTTCCTTCAATTTGGGTAATGCTTATCTTCTCGTTGGTAGAATACATAAGGAAATAAAGGGGATCCAACATGCCCAGCTTGAGAGGGAGCTGCTCATGTTTCTTAATGGTATTATGATCAAATGCCTCTGCACCGTTACCAATTTTCCGAGCTGCCCAATAAGTGCCGTCGGCCAGAATATCTCCGATTCCTTCCCGTCGGACTACTCTGTCAAGTAACCAGTTAAATCTACCCTCTTTATCGGCCGGACTTCCTTCGAAGTCCTTGTCAGTCAAAATGCCGGCTTCATAAAGCTCAATACCGAAGGCTAAAATTTGCGGGGTTGAGAATCCGTCCACACCATACTCCGTAGCACGCTGAGCAATTCTAAAGTTAAACTCCAGGTTGTCTACATAAGCGGCCATTGAATAAGTAAGTTTCGTGAAGCATTTCTGCTTGAATCTTGGAATATCCTTATAGGAAATTAAAGCCCCACACTGCTGCGGACAGTTAAAGCAACTAATAAACCGCTTTATCGCTGCCCTTTGAGTACTTGACCAGGATTCGTTGATTTCTTCGGTCCAGAAGTCTCTTCTCCGAGTACGGGCATTTCCCCA
>DOPS01000118.1:0-1084 GCA_003512645.1 Desulfosporosinus sp. | reverse complement strand
CCGGCCAGGCCGATAGCTGCTATCGCGACTTTCGGTTCATTCAGCTCTTTTTTTAAAATGTCTCGAATTTCAACAGTGCCCATACCCTTCAAATGAGAGGCATCCCGTATTTCTACCTTATCATTGTGGATATATATATAAACCAGCTTCGGAGACTTGTTGCGAAAGATCACTCTGTCATACCCGGCATACTTTAATTCCGCCGCCCAAAACCCCCCCATCATCGGATATGCCAGTAACTCCGTCTGAGGGGAAATTGTCGTAACAACAGTACGATTAAAGCTGAAAGCAGGCGTTCCGCATAATAGACCGCTGCTAAATATCAATAGATTCTCAGGATCAAATGCTTTAGTTTCAGGAGGAACCCTATCCCAAAATAGTTTGACGCTGTAACCAAGTCCCCCTAGATGAAGTTCGGTTAATTTCGGATCAGTTTCTACTCTCTCAATGTTTCCCGTTGCTAAATCAATTTCTAAATTATATCCTGTTTCTGCGTACCTCATTTTTCATCCCCTCTACGTATGTTTTATTAATAATGTTCTTAAAACTGAATAAGCTTTTTCATTATCTTATTGTCAAACTCTAGCTAACCAATTTTTCCTTTCATAGATGATTTCTTGGAAGCCAGATGACTCCGTGGAATTTCCTAAAAGTTTTAACACACATATTTCTTTATATCCCCCCATTTCTTCATTATGTATATCTTGTCTTTACGCAATTGCCTTGCCATTATCTCATGATTAAATCAAAATTTTAGCTCAACGGTTGATAAGCTATGTTTAAATGTCGAAAACAATTGTTCAACGGTAAAAAATTTCATGAAGTTAAGCTATATTATAGATTTGATAGTCCTTGAACAAAAATAATACCACTGCAATCTTGCAGTGGTATTATTTTTGTTAATTGGCAACGCGACTAAGTTAAGACTGATAAAGACCGATATATATTGATATAGACCGATATATAACTAATTCAAACAAAGTTATACCAAGTCATTATAGCATTGGTGTAATGCAATAATGACTTGGTATTTTATAATATTTAACTTTATAGGATCTGTGAATTTGATTTGCCTTCCCTCTCA
>DOPS01000233.1:0-13816 GCA_003512645.1 Desulfosporosinus sp. | reverse complement strand
ATCTCATTCATTATTTTTTCTCCCTTGCTGCAAAGTTATATTACTTGTTTTTATGTAGAGTTAGGCAACATAAATTTTACACTATATTGTATATTTCCACCACCAGGTAGTTGCATAGTATATTGTATTATTGCAAAAATTTGCTTTTGGCCTTATTCTAGTATGACCAATTTTTTTTGTAAATGAAGGGATAGTCTGGATTTTGGGCGAATTAACCTACAGACAATTGATAAATGGAGTTGGGACATGAATAAATTGACGCTAGCAGGATTGAAAGAGAAGTTACCAGTAGTTCCAGGTATCAATGGCAAAGAGGAGTATTTTAACTCCGCAGTTATTGTGTTGCTAATGCTGGTAGGCGAAGACTATCATTTTGTATTTGAAAAAAGAGCAGCCAAGATCAGACAAGCTGGAGAGATATGTTTTCCTGGCGGCAAATTTGATCCCGAGCAGGACTTTGATTTTAGAGATACGGCACTAAGAGAAACGGCGGAAGAGTTAGGAATTTCCTCAGATAAGATAACTATTTTGGGTTCACTGGATACGGTTGTTGGCGCGATGGGTACCACAGTGGACGCATTTTTAGGCATAATTGATATATCCAGCTTGGATGATTTAAAAATATGCGTTGATGAAGTAGAAAAAATCTTTACAGTTCCAGTTTCTTTTTTTGTCAATACTGAACCAGAGCTATATAAAGTGAACCACAGGGCACAGCCGTCATATATCAATCAAGCTGGTGAAGAAATTATCACGTTTCCGGCGAAAGAATTAGGACTTCCAGAGCGGTATACGAAGCCCTGGGGAGCAATGATGAGCAATGTTTTTGTTTATAGGGTTGCAGGAGAAACAATATGGGGAATTACTGCACGATTAATTAAGGATGTTACTGCCAAAGTAAAAAGCTTATAGCAAGGCAAGTTGGGGACGGTTCCTGACTTGCATATGGTGGCAATTTTATTTGCAGGCTTTATTTTTTGAATCGCATCTGGTTTAGCAAAGAAAAGAAGGCAAGAGGACAGTCCCCTTGCCTTCTTTTCTTTGCTCCTTCTGGGTCGCAAGCATAATCTTCTTACGGCCTTGTTTAATCGAAATTATTTGTGGAAAGAGGATTATGTTCCGCTATTGGAGAATTCTGAAGTGTTAAGGTTAAAAACCTCATCTCAAGCGTTTGTAAGGTTAACTATTGGGACATTTTAATATGGGGTGACTAGATAACGCATTCAGATAGTGGAGCTTTAGCCGGATATTCAAGATTAGTATCAAAATTAGTATCAAAATGATAGGTAGGTATTTCTTATGTTAACCTTGTCAGCAAAAATAGAATTTGTGAAATTTATGAATGAGAAATTCTTGGGCAAAAACCTAGAAAGTATCGAGGTTTCTAGTGTCATTGATTGTACTGTGGATTTTGGGGTTGTAGAGTATATTGACGTAGCAGATGATAAAGTTTCAGTATGGGGTCCGGAAAGCAGAGTATTTTGGATTAATTTAAACGATGTTCTTGTCGTAGACTACAACCCACGTGAAGAAGGGGTATGCGTGCTGATCGAAGCTAAGAATAAGGTTGAAGTTCGGTTCAAAGTAGTGTAGAGACAATCAAAAAATCAGGTACTTGGAGGAGATTGTGTTATGCTGGATTTAGAAGATTTTCCTGTCCATGTTAAAACACCGATTGCCTGGGGAGAAATGGATGCCTATGGTCACATTAATAACATTATTTATTTGAGATATTTTGAAAGCGCCCGGATCCAATACTTTGAAGAGATCGGGCTAAATGATCTAAAATCCAAGACGGGCGTCGGTCTAATATTGGCGCAAATGACTTGTAAGTATCTCAAGCCGCTGGTATATCCAGATCAAATCATCGTCGGTACGAAGGTAAAGTCAATGGGTCAATCGAGCTTTGTTATGGAGTACATAATTGTCAGTGAAAAATTAGGAGTAGCTGCTACTGGAGAAGGGGTAATCGTCATTTTCGATTATAATAATTCCAAAAAGACGGAATTACCTTTGGCCACCAAGGAAGCTATCGAAATGATAGAAAAGGAAAAACCCTATTAAAGCGATATTAACGCCAAGTGACCAGTGGGGCATTCCGATTTGGGATACGAAAATATCCGTACTGTGGGTAGCCAAGCATGACAGCACCAAAACACTTATGTCCTGCGGGCAAACCTAAGGCTTTAGTAAGAGGTGCATAAGTATTGGCGGCCGAGGTAAGGTAGCCTGCCCAGCAGGTGCCGAGCCCTTTTGAAAAGGCATAAAGCTCCATATAAGTTAGAGCGATCACGCAGTCAGATGGTGCAGAGGGCAGATTGGCTTGAGAATGGGCCATAATAAGGTGAGGTGCACCATGTAGGATGCGGTCCTCGCCATTTTCCCAGCTTAAGACCAAACGCTGCATTCGTTTTACTGTAATTTCATCAGGGATCTGCTTTACCATTAGCTTTACCCAATCGATCACAAGGAATGACGACTCTTGAAGTTTGGTTGTGTCTTCAAAGACTGTCCAGTGTACTTGTTGTTTATTACTTCCTGTTGGTGTGAAAGACTCATCGAAATGAGCGGACATCGTGGTGGTAGATTCTCAAAAAAACTTTCCTAATGTAAATAAAGGAATATTGTTAAGTTTGGCGAATTTCGAATTATCAGCAATGAATTGATATTCATTTTTGGGAATAGAAAGGTGGATGACTTTATGGAGTGGAAAACAGTTAAGCTGGATATTATGGAGACTGGAGTAGCGGTGCTTACATTTAATCGACCTGAAACCATGAATTCGGTCAATGATCAGATTTGTGCGGATGTTCAGGCTGCTTGCAAGGAGGCCGCTGATAATGATGCTGTTAAGGTCATAGTCCTGACTGGAGCGGGTAAGGGGTGGTCTAGCGGGGGAGATATTTCTATGTTAGCTAAAATAAAAGATCCGATCAGCGCCAAGGAGACTTATGATGCCTCAGGTGAACTTGTAAAGGCGATCTATGAAATGAAAAAACCGGTCATAGCGGCACTTAATGGAGTAGTAGCAGGTGCTTCTGTGGCTGCCTGCCTAGCTTGCGACTTGATTATTGCCTCTGAAAAAGCACGTATGGGCTTTACCTTTATGCAATTAGCTTTTTGTCCGGATAGTGGGGCATCGCATTTTCTTATTCAAAAAGTGGGCTATCATAAGGCTCTGGAATTACTGTGGTTTGGTAAAATTATTAATGCTGAAGAAGCAGAAAAATTGGGATTATTAAATAAAGTAGTACCACATGAGGAGTGCCTGCCTGAGGCAATAAGATGGGCAGAAAAGTTAGCTTTGCAGCCGTTAATGACAGTAGGTCTCGATAAGAAACTATTGCGAGAGGCATGGAAAAATGATTATTATCAGCAGACTGAGCTAGAGGCCATGTATCAGGTTTTGACCTGGTCTTCAGAGGATTTCAAAGAAGGCTGTGCTGCCTTTGCTGAGAAACGTAAACCCGTGTTTATGAATAGATAAGAGATAACATAATCGCTAGAAAACAAGGCTGGCTGGAAGAATTTAGAGCTTCCAGCTAGCCTTGTTTCTTTACTTTATTGGCAGGTAGGGGTATATTAGGTTTTAGCGGATGTGGAGTTTATCAAGGAGGTTCATCGTGAAAGTTACGGATTTAACACACATTATTCATTCGGCTATGCCTGTTTTCCCAGGAACAGAACAGCCAATTTTCCAAAAGGCAAACACGTTGGAAAAGGAGGGTTTTCAAGAGGCGAAGATTACTATGTACTCACATACAGGTACCCATATCGATGCGCCTGCACATATGCTCCAGAATGAACCTTATTTAGATGATTTCGAGATAGATAAATTTATTGGGAAGGCAATGATTCTGGACTTTTCAAATCTTAAGGGGCCATCGATAGAAGTTAATAGCTTGAGACCCTATGAGGAGAAAATAAAAAATGTTGAGTTCATTATCCTAAAAACAGGCTGGAGTAACTATTGGGGGGATAAAAAATACTTTGAAAATTACCCTTCTTTAAGTGAAGAATCAGCTCAATGGATATCAAGCTTTAACTTAAAAGGAATTGGCATTGATGCAATTTCGCTGGATAGTATTGATACTATTACATTCCCAGTACATAAAATATTGCTGGCTAAGAATATCCTGATTATTGAAAACCTAACAAATTTGAAAGCCATAAACCAAGAATATTTCATTTTAAGTATCATGCCCCTCAAAAATAAAGAGGCTGATGGTTCACCAGTACGAGCATTTTCGATAGAAGACGAGGATGGTTTCTTCTCGTATTGACGAACGCTCGTAAAGTCTTAATAAGTTCTGAGGGTATCAGGAGACTTGGATTTTATGATTTTAGGGGGGATTAAGATTTGAATTTGCGTTTAAAAAATCTGTTTGAATGGTTAGGAATAATCGCATTTGCTTTTATTCTATTACTCATAATAAGAATATTCCTTTTAGATACGAGGATTGTACCTACAGGCTCAATGTTACCAACCATTCAACTGCAGGATAGACTAATTGTAGATAAACTACTCTTTAAATTCAGTAAGATTGAACGTGGTGATATTGTAGTTTTTCGTGCGCCTCCAGCTTCAGGTGAGAAAGATGATCTCGTAAAGAGAGTTATTGGACTACCTGGAGAAGAAATTGAGGTTAAAGATGGCAAAGTGCTGGTCAATGGAGATGCACTTGAAGAGAATTATCTTCAAGAAAGGCCTAATTACCAATACAAACCTGTTCAAGTTCCCCCTGATTCATATTTTGTTCTAGGCGACAATCGACGGAGTAGTAATGATAGTCATGTGTGGGGATTTGTGCCTCAGGAGGATATTAAGGGAAAGGTATGGATACGTTATTGGCCACTTAATTCATTTGGAACGTTAAAAGGTTGAAAAATCCCCTTATCAATGTTGATGAGGGGATTTTTCTTTAAGAATTTCGTGTGAATTAGGATATAACATTACTCGATATAGTGTAAAAAAGTAGATCTGAAATCCGACAAGAATTCAGATTTTAAAATCCAAAACAGAACCGCAAATATGAATGAAAACCTGCCCTGTAGTGATTAACAAAATAATTAATAAATTCTAAATATTCAGTATTGAAAACAAATAATGGTTCATATATAATAGAACATGACAGGTGATTCATGTTACATTTCCCAGTTTGTGGTGAATTGTCGTTGCCAGATAGATGGGGGGATGCAAATGTTTAGGATGCAGTTACGATTAAAGCTGGGAGGCTTGAAGAATGAGTAAAACCTTAGTTAATGGAGTTGAGCTTTACTATGAAATCCATGGTACCGGGGAGCCACTTTTGCTTATCGAGGGACTAGGATATGCCAGTTGGTCTTGGTTTCGACAAATTGAGGCGTTATCAAATGCTTATTGTGTTGTGAGTTTTGATAATCGCGGAGTTGGTAAAAGTGATAAACCGGATATCCCTTACAGTATTGAGTTGATGGCGGACGATGTTGCCCTACTTATGGAGTCCCTAGGTCTTGTGAAAGCGCATATTCTAGGTGTGTCTATGGGCGGATATATTGCTCAGCAGCTTGCGATTAAATATCCCCAAAAAGTTAAAAGCCTAGTGTTGGGTTGCACAGCATTTGGCGGACCGCAGAGCGTACCTTTAACGGAAGAAGCTTTGCAGACCATGCTCAACATCGAAGGTTTAAATGTGGAAGAAGTAATCCGCCAGGGTTTCAAAGTTGCAATCTCTCCACAATTCACCAGAGTCTATCCGGAAGTTGTTGATCAATTAGTGGCTTGGAGACTAGATAACCCAACTCCACGCTACGCTTGGGAACGGCAGTTTGCAGCAGCAGCGGCTTTTAATCTGGAAAGTGAATTATACAAGATCAAGGTGCCTACTTTGGTGATTACGGGTTCAGAAGATATTGTGATACCTCCTCAGAACAGTATTATGATGGCTGAGCGCATTTCTGGAGCACAGCTAGTGATTATACCTGGTGGCGGGCACTTGTTCTTTATTGAAAATGCAGAAGAGTTTAACGGTACGGTTTTAGAATTTCTAGAAAGCATTGTATGATTCAAAAAAAGCTTACCCTATGGTGTTGTCCTTCCTTTCCTAATTTCAGAACAACACCGAGAAAGATAGTCCTGCTTTAAGGTGATTGTAGATTGTAATGACATAAAAATGGAGTGATTTAGGTGACAATGAGCGAAATTGACAGCCAGAGTAAGAATGAAGTTCAAACTTTGAAATACCAAGCTAAGACCAGTAGAGGAGAGGCTACGAGGCAAAAACTACTGGATGCCGCTGAGGAAATTTTCGGCACTAAAGGTTATTTTAACACCTCGATTGTGGATATTACCCTAAAAGCGGAGGTTGCCCAGGGAACGTTTTATATATACTTTCCCAGCAAAATAAACGTATTTCAAGAACTGATCAAAGAATTAAGCCATGCACTGCGCAAAGAAATCAGTCAGGCTTTGATTGGGGCAGGTAGCCTTAGCCGTAGGGAAGCGGAAGAACTAGGTTTTGCAGCCTTCTTTTCCTTTATCAAAGAACACCGTAATCTCTATCGCCTTGTTCAGGAGGTACAGTTTGTCGACGAGGAATTATACCAGTGGTATTATCGTCGGCTTGCCAAAGGTTATATAAAGGGTTTGGAAGCGGCTATGGCTTCAGGTGAGTTCCGTTCTCTTGATCCAGAAATCGTTGCCTATGCTCTGATGGGGATGGCCGAATTCTTAGGAATGCGTTGGGTTCTTTGGGAAAAGAAGGATGTTCCGGAAAAGGCTTTAGCTACGGCAATGAGTTTGATTATGGAGGGACTGATACGATAGAGGAAGGGGGTAAGCATGAATCATGTATGCAGCGGATTGGTTAGGCAAGCGGGCAGAACTGACCCCAAATCAACTGGCTCTGATTGACGAGTTAGGTAGTCGAAGGCTTACCTACTTGGAAATGCAACAACGGGCCGAAACTTTAGTGTCCTTTCTTTATCATGAGTTAGGCCTGAGGGAGGGGGACCGTTTGGTCATCATGGCCTGGAATCGCTTGGAACATCTTGACCTACTCTTTGCGGCTCAAAAGCTCAGTGCCATCTTTGTACCTTTGAACGTTCGTCTATCTGTACCTGAAATTGAGTCTATCCTAAGGGATTGCCAGCCCAAAATCTTGTTTTACGGGGCTGAAATGAATGAAACATTAGGAAAAGTAGCCAGCCCAGATAATTTGCAATTTGTGCGACTTGATGGGAAATCCGTTATGGGTAGTCCTGGGGAACCCAATAGGTTTGAGAAATGGAATTATGAGCAAATAATAGGATATGGTTGCCGGGAATTCCCCAGACCCCAACGAACTATGGAGTCAGTCTGGCTGATTCTCTATACTGGCGGGACCACAGGGTTACCTAAAGGAGCAGTTCTTAATCAGGGGATGGTAACCTGGAATGCGATTAATACAGCCGTAAGTTGGCAACTGAGTGCTGCTGATATCGCCCCTGTTTTCACGCCTTTCTTTCATACCGGTGGACTCAATGTTCTGGCGACACCTTTGCTGCATCTGGGGGGGACGCTGATTCTCAGTGGACCGTTTCAACCTGGGCGGGCTTTAGAGAGTATCAGTCGTGAACGGGCTACCTTAGTCTTTATGGTGCCTACAATGTTTCAAATGATGGCACAGGAAGCCGAATTCTCAACGGCTGATTTAAGTTCCGTTCGCTTTTGCATTTCCGGTGGGGCACCTTGTCCGTCATCTATCTATGAAACTTATTGGGCTAAGGGCTTAGTTTTTAAACAAGGCTACGGCTTGACTGAGGCCGGACCCAATTGTTTTTCCCTTCATTCCGACGATGTTCAACGTAAGCAAGGATCCATAGGCAAACCAGTCTTTCATAGTGAAGTCAAGCTTGTAGATGTTGAGGGGAGGGAAGTAGCGACGAATCAGGTAGGCGAGCTGCTCATCCAAGGAAACCATCTGGCTGCGGGATACTGGCAGAATCCGGAAGCGACGGCGGCGACTTTTCGCAAGGGCTGGGTATATACCGGGGATCTGGCCTGCAGGGATGAAGAGGGATATTACTCTATCGTTGGACGCAAGAAAGAGCTGATCATCAGTGGAGGGGAAAATATTTATCCTGCGGAGGTAGAGGCGGTTCTCAACAGTCATCCGGATGTGACTGAGGTGGCAGTGATTGGAGTAGCCCATGAAAAGTGGGGTGAGGTGCCCAAAGCTTTTCTTGTTCTGAGGACAGAGAATAGTGTGACTGAAGAGGAGGTGATTCGGTACTGTCAAAGGCATCTGGCCAGCTATAAGGTACCCAAGGAGGTGGAATTTCGTTCGGTATTGCCACATAGCGCAGCTGGGAAGCTTCTTAAACGTGAACTAAGTTAAAGGGATAGAAGCAATTGACGGGGCAAAAGAAGGGAATATTTTGACGTTAATTATCAGAATATTTAGCATATTAAGAATTAGGAGGGGTCGATTTGAGACAAACTAATTATAAAAAAATAATGACAGGGATCGTTGTCTTAGGACTTGGACTCTCACTCTCACTCTTAGCGGGTTGCGGTGCAAAACCTACTGTTACTCCTGAAGCTCAGAGTGGGGCAGTTAAGGAAAAGGAACCGATTAAAATTGGCATAGCAACTTCCAAAACAGGGGCACTGGAAGCCTATGGCAAACAAAACATTCGGGGGTTTGAACTTGGCATTGAGTATGCCACTAAGGGCACAAGCAAAGTAGCTGGGCGGGCCATTCAAATTATTATCGAGGACACTGAAACCAAACCAGACGTCGCTAAACAGAAAGCACTTAAGCTGCTTGATAATGATAAAGTCGATGTTTTAGTGGGTAGTGCTAGTTCTACCGATGCTTTGGCTATCCTGCCTCTTGCCCTGGAATATAAAAAAGTAATGGTGGTCGAACCGGCCGTTGCGGATAGCATTACAGGTGCGCAATGGAACCGTTACATTTTCCGAACCGGGCGCAATTCCTCCCAAGACGCTGTGGCTGGTGCGGCGGCTATTGCTAAACAAGGTGTAAAAATCGCCATATTGGCACCGGACAGCGCTTATGGGCGTGATGGTGTGAAAGCATTTAAACCGGCGGCTGAGAAACTAGGAGCAAAACTCATTTTAGAAGAATTCCCAGCGGCCAATTCGACCGACTTTACTGCTAGTATCCAGCGGATTATCACTGCTAAGCCAGACTTTTTGTTCGTGATTTGGGCAGGAGCCAATACCCCGTGGCAACAGCTTGCTGACCTGAAAGTGACTGAAAAAGGGATTAAGATTTCTACTGGTGCACCGGATATGGCTGCTTTAAAGACTATGTTTAACGTTGTCGGCATGGAAGGCTTCACCGTTTATTATTACACTCTACCCAAAAATCCAGTCAATGATTGGCTTATTACTAAACACAAAGAAAAATATAACGAACCACCTGATCTTTTCACGGCTGGTGGAATGGCAGCGGCATTGTCTATCGTGGCGGCTCTGGAGAAAACTGCTGGAGATGCCGATAGCGAGAAATTAATTACCGCGATGGAAGGAATGTCTTTCGAGACTCCCAAGGGTACAATGACCTATCGTAAAGAGGATCATCAGGCAATGCAAGCTCTCTATGCGATCCGGCTAGAGAAACATGACGGCGTGGCTTGGCCTGTGCCGGTTCTCATGCGCGAAATGACGAAGGAGGAGACATCCCCACCGATTCTGAACGGTAAAGGGTAATAAACGGGGGCGGGGTCCTCTCCGCCTCTTCTCTGAACAAAGGGAGGGAAGTATGATCGAGTCAATTATTCGAACTCAGGATTTGACGATTATGTTTGGAGGGCATACGGCTGTTGACCATGTAAGTCTTGAGGTTGCCCCTCACACGTTTACCTCTATCATCGGTCCTAATGGAGCAGGGAAAACGACTTTTTTTAATTTGTTGAGCGGCTTGTTTCGCTCGTCAGCTGGCCAGATCCTTTTTAAGGGTCAAGACGTTACCAACCTTTCTGCTCATAAGAGAGCAAGGTTAGGCATGGGGCGGAGCTTTCAGATCACGAATGTATTTTCAAGCTTAACCGTTCTGGAAAACGTCCGTTTGGCTGTTCAGGCCAAAGCAGGAGTCCATTATCAAGTTTTGCACCATCACCGGAAATACAGCGCATTTATAGATAAGGCTATGGAACTCCTAGAATCCGTATATTTAAGCGGAAAGAGTGAGCAGCCGGCCAGTTCGCTTGCCCACGGAGATAAACGCAAATTAGATCTGGCAATTATTCTAGCCTTAGAGCCGGAAGTTTTGCTCTTAGATGAACCCACGGCAGGTATGGCAGTTGAAGAAGTACCGGCGATTCTGGAACTTTTAACCCGTCTTAAGGAGGATCGCAGGACAATTTTACTGGTTGAACACAAGATTGATATGGTTATGTCACTCTCCGATATGGTAGTGGTCCTAGCGAACGGCAAGCTATTGGCCAAAGGAGAACCACAACAGATCATGGAAAATGAACAGGTCCAAGCGGCCTATCTGGGGGGGATGTCCCAATGATCCTGCAACTAACTCAAGTGCAAACCTTTATTGATCAATTTCATATTTTGCAGGATGTTTCTTTTGAGGTACCTCAAGGAGAGGTAACCGTTATTTTAGGTCGCAATGGCGCTGGTAAAACGACGACCCTGCGAACTATTATGGGACTTACACCCCCTTCCGGAGGGAGCGTCAAATTCATGGGGGAACAGCTCAATTGCCTGTCTCCCTATGCAATTGCCCGCAAAGGGATAGGGTTTGTCCCAGAAGATCAAGGTATTTTTTCTAGTTTAACTGTTGAAGAAAATCTGAGTTTGGCTATGCTCAAAAAGGATGAGGCAACAAAGGCACGCTTGAGGTTTGTCCTCGATATTTTCCCTGATCTGGAGTATAAACTCCGACAAAAAAGTGATGGTTTGAGCGGAGGTCAAAAACAGATGTTAGCCATTGGACGGGCGTTTGTTAACGATAATCGCTTGCTTTTGATCGATGAACCGAGCAAAGGCCTAGCTCCAATCCTAGTGGAAAAGCTTGCTCAGGCGATCAAAGAGATTAAACAACACACAACCGTGGTGCTGGTGGAACAGAATTTTGCCCTAGCTTCAGCCGTTGGAGAACGCTACGTAATTATTGACGACGGACATACAGTACATCAGGGCCTAATGTCTCAACTTCTGCAGGATCGAGAGTTACAGGGTCGTTATCTGGGGATTACGGCCATTCCTAGACATGGGAAGGTGGTGTGAGGATGGACATTTTTATGAACCTTACCTTAAGCGGACTTTCGACGGGCATGATGATTTTCCTGCTAGCTTCCGGGCTCTCTCTAATCTTTGGCTTAATGGGTGTTCTCAATTTTGCGCATGGAAGTATTTTTATGTGGGGAGCTTACAGCGGGGTATGGATCTACTTTCGAACCCAAAGTTTTTCGTTGGCTATCCTTGCCGGCATGATTATGGGAATGGCCTTGGGATGGTTAGCGGAACGTACGATTATTCGCCGAGTCTATGGTCGCCATGTCTCCCAGATACTCCTCACCACGGGTCTAATGCTGGTCTTAAATGAAGTACTGAAGGCAGTTTTTGGCCCCAATATCATAGCAGTGCCGATCCCACCTCTCTTAGCGGGCAGTTGGGAACTAGGTGGAATTATCATCGTCAAGTACCGTGTCTTTACGATATCTGTGGGATTACTAGTGGCAGCGGCAGTTCACTTTATTCTGACTCGCACTAGAGTCGGCATGATTGTCCGGGCCGGTGTACAGAACCAAGAGATGGTACAGGTCCTCGGGATTAATATCCGGCAAGTGTTTAGCTTAGTTTTCATGTTCGGTGCAGGGTTAGCAGCTTTGGGCGGAGTGATGATGGCACCAGCCATTGGGTCTATCAATCCCAACATGGGTCTGGAAAACCAGATGTTGGCCTTTATCGTCGTAGTGATCGGCGGCATGGGAAGTATTCTTGGTTCTGCTTTGGCCAGTGTTCTCGTGGGTTTGGCCGGAGTTTACACAGCCTGGTTTCTTCCAGAGGCGGCCTTGGCAGTTAACGTTCTGTTCATGACCATTGTACTTTTAATCAAGCCGAGCGGACTCTTCGGCATGGGGGGTGGGCACAATAGCTGATTTTCATCTGCTAAAGAAGGCCGTAGGGCTGCGTCCTGGTAGGTTTCTCGCCTCATCGTCCTGGGTGCTAATGGTTCTGCTCTTCATTTTGGCCGCAATTCCTTTATTTACGTCATCGAGGACAACACTCAATCTTTGGACTGAAATATATATTCTAGGTATCTTTGCTATGAGCTACGACATTCTCTTAGGGTATACGGGGATCGTTTCGTTTGGGCATGCCTTATTCTTTGGGACTGGCGCCTATATGACCGGAATTATTATTCAAAACACCGGACCTACGCTTAGTAATCTTTTGCTGGCTATTATAGGGACGATTTTGTTGGCTGTGATCATTTCCCTAATCATTGGTTACCTGTCTCTGCGAGTAAAAGATGTCTATTACGCTATGATTACCCTGGCCTTTGCTGAACTCTTTTTTATTAGCGCCGAGAAGTGGCGCTCCGTTACCAATGGTGCAGACGGTTTTAGCTTCCAGGTGCCGACCTTTCTCCAAGACAGGGTAGTGTTTTATTATGGGATCTTGATCTTTTTAGTATTAGTTGTTCTTCTCCTCCGGCGCTTCATCGATTCACCCGTGGGCAGGGTGCTTCAAGCCATCAGGGAAAACGAGAAACGTGCCGAATTCTTAGGCTACGATGTTCTGAAATTTAAACTTATTTCTACAGTAGTGGCCGGAGTGGTAGCAAGCTTGGCTGGGATAGCCTGGGCATTACAGCAACGTTTTGTAAGTACAGGGGTTATGGCTGTGGATAAAACGATTGATGCTTTGCTTATGACAACCATAGGAGGTACCGGCACACTTTACGGGGCTCTCATCGGTTCCGGGCTGACTACTATGGCTAGAGATCAGTTGGGCGATTTAGCTAAGATCCACCCTATCTTCGAGCGGTGGTATATTATTTTTGGTCTTCTGTACATTCTGATCGTTCTCTTCTTTCCCGGAGGTATCATAGGTACATGGAATCGGATTTGGGCAAAAATTAGATAATTTTTATGGTATTTAGAATATGGAGGTGGGCCGTATGCGTCTCATGGATAAAGTTACTATCATTACAGGCGGTGCTAGAGGTATCGGAAAAGAAACCGGATTGCTCTTTTTGAAGGAAGGAGCACGTGTGGTTGTTGCTGACTTTGATCGTTCCGCCGGTGAGGCTATGGAAAAAGAAATTAAGGAGCTAGGAGGCGTAGGTTATTTCTACCAAGTTGATGTGACAGACAGAAAGCAAACCCAAGCCATGGTAGAAAACGTGCTGGAACGATTCGGAAGGGTAGATATCCTGATTAATAATGCAGGGATCACCCGTGACGGTGTTTTGACAAAGTTGAATGAAGAAGAATGGGAACAGGTAATCGCTGTCAACCTCACCGGAGTGTTTAATTGTACACAAGCCGTGGTCCAGGTAATGCTTAGTCAAGGGTACGGACGTATAATTAACGCTTCCTCCGTAGTCGGCTTATATGGTAATTATGGGCAAACCAACTACGCTGCGACGAAAGCAGGGGTAATTGGAATGACGAAATCTTGGGCTAAGGAGTTAGGGCGAAAGGGCATTACGGTCAATGCTGTGGCACCGGGTTTTATTGTTACGGATATGACGACGAAGGTTCCGGAAAAGATTCTTAAGATCATGGAGGAGAAGACTCCCGTTGGACGTTTAGGTCAACCGCAAGATGTAGCTCAGGCATATCTCTTCTTGGCATCGGATGA
>DOPS01000120.1:0-9497 GCA_003512645.1 Desulfosporosinus sp. | reverse complement strand
GAAGCGCACAACGTGCGCACAAAGGGAGAGTATTGCTATGTCAACAAGTTTTGATAAAGACGACTATTTTAAAATTGATCCTGAATTTCATATTGTCGGGGATATGGAACATATAAACCATTTTCCAGGGGTACAGACCTGGTGGAAATCAATTGAGGGAGTAAAAAGACCAATGAGTGCTTTTATGCCAAAGGCGGCATGGCAGGGGATGGAACCTTGGGAAATAGAAAAACAGATTGATCCGGAAATGCTAGTGCTAATTTTAGACAAATACGGTATAGATATTGCGTGCCTGCTGCCTGAATCTATGATGGACACCACTGGATACACTTCCCGTTGGTGCTCAAACGGGGAAATGGCTAAGGTGGTTGATAAATATCCGGACCGATTTATCTATCATCCAAACTTGTCTCCCATAAAACATAAAGGAGTACAAAACACTATCTGGGAGATGGAATACTGGGTTAAGGAAAGGGGAGCAAAGATATTCAAGTTTTTTCCCTGTGAAGATACCTACATTAATGATCCGGAACTTTGGCCATTTTATGAGAAAGCACAAGAACTCGGCATTGTGCTATGTATCCACACTGGTTTTTGTTGGACTCCCCCAGGGAAGAGTAAGTACACTTTACCTATCATGCTTGATGATGTAGCAAGGGATTTCCCGGGACTAAAATTGGTCGCTTTCCACATGGGATATCCTTATTGTGATGATTTAAATATGGTTGCCATGGGACACCCCAATGTTTACCTTAGCCTGAGTTTACTCGTTCCCTGGGCTTTGGATGCTCCGCGAAAATTCGGCAAAATATTGGGAGAGGCCTTGCGTTTTGCCGGACCAGAACGAATCTTTTGGGGGACGGACTGTCCAGGGCTTAGCTTTGTAGCGAAATTTGCAGTCATGGGAATGCGTGAATATCAGTTCTCCAAGGAACTTCAAGAGGAATATGGCTATCCGGAAATTACCGATGAAATTCGTCGCATGATTTTTGGGGGTAACTTGGCGCGGCTATTGGGTATTGATCCTACTGTCAGAAGAGTCAAATAATATCTAGTAACGGATAAGGAGGGGGTCACATTGGATTTTAGTCTAAATGAAGATCAACTAATGCTAAGGGACAACATGCGAAAGTTTTGTAAGAAAGTACTTACTCCCGAATACGTAGCCTGGTTAGATGAAAACACAGATTTTGTACCTGACGATTTATGGCAGAAATTCTTAGACCTTGGATTCTTCGGAATATGTATTCCTGAGGAATACGGCGGAGCTGGTATGAGCTTTACCGACTTCGTTCTTGTCGGTGAAGAGATTGCGACAGCATCTTGGACGACTGCCATGTGTGTGATGGGCCCGGTAAGTTTCGGTTCACACATTATTATGCAAATGGGAACTAAAGAACAAAAAGATTTTTTCTTACCTAAGATTGTAAAGGGGGAACTCAAGTTTTCGCTGGCCATGACTGAACCTGGTGGTGGAACGGATATTATTAATGCTCTGAAATCCACAGCTGTTAAAAAGGGTGACAAATGGGTCATCAACGGACAGAAGGTTTTCATCACTGCGGGACATGTATCCGATTATCATTTGGTAGTTGCTTTAACAGACGACTCAAAAACCAATAAACGTCATAAATGTATATCCTGTTTTTTGGTGGATGCCAAAAATACACCGGGCATAACTGTTCGCTTAATTAAGAAGGTTGGCGGGCACGGCTGTGGAACGACCGAGATATTTTATGATAATGTTGAAATTCCTGAAAGCGCCTTACTGGGTGAACTGAATAATGGCTTTATGACTCTTCTAGAAGTAATGAATCCCGAGAGAATCGTTACAGCCCTTTTCTCTCTAGGTATTGCTAAAGCTGCCTATCAGGCTGCCCATCAATATTCTCTGGAAAGATACGCTTTTGGCAAACCTATTGGCCAGTTTATGGCTGTTCAACACTACTTAGCCGATATGATGATCGAAATTGAGAATGCTACGAATCTTATCTACAAATCTTGTTGGTTAATGGAACAGGAGTTACCCTACAACAAAGAAGCGGTAATGGCTAAGATTGTAGCGTGCAAGGCCTCAGAAATTGCTGCCATCAAGGGATCAGAAATTTTTGGCGGGTATGGTTTCTGTATGGAATATGAAATGCAGCGCCACTTTAGGGATTACAGACAAATGCAATTTTCCCCCATTAATGACGAAATGGCTAAAAACATGCTTGCAGGCTGGTCGGGCTTACCCAAGTCGTATTAAGAATTTATAAAAAAGGAGGTACACGTATGAGCAAAGGAGAGTTAGCAATTATCGGAAGTGGTGAAGTACCGTGCGGTTACTATCCCGACCGAAAAATGCTGGAAATAGCATCTTTGGTTGGCTACAAGGCAATCAAAGACGCAGGTATAAATAAAAACCAGATTGACGCAGTCATCGGTCAGATGGCGATACTGGATGGTGACTGGAATACCGAGGTTACCTTCGGGAGGCTACCTGAGGCCTTAGGCCTTAAGAATTGTAAAAACACCCAGCTAGTTTCCGGAGGTGGAGGTTCAAGCCATGCAGTGCGCAAAGCTGCAGCAGGACTGTTGTTAACCGGAGCAGCAGAAATGGTGCTTATCATTCACGCTCAGAAGTTTTCGGATTTTACACCGGGGCAGCAGGCGGAAGGCTTTGCCAAGGCTGGTTGCGACCCGGAATGGGAAATCCCCTACGGTATGAATTTCAACGCCTTGGGCGGTATGATTGCTGAGAGATATATGTACGAAACCGGTACTACCCCAGAGGAAATTGCGGCAGTGAGTGTATCACACCGCAAATGGGCTCAACTACAGGACAACGCTATGTTTAAGAAAGACCTAGCAATTGAACAGGTTCTCAAAGCTAAAATGGTGGCTACACCCTATACCACTTTAATGTGTAATGTACTGGCTGACGGGGGAAGTGCGTTTATTATGACTACAGCTGAGCGGGCGAAAAAGCTGGTACCCAAACCCGTGTACCTGTTGGGCGAGGGTTCCAGGTTCTCACACCGCAACCTGACCAAGTGTGCAGATTTGACCAGAATGGTGAATGAACCACCAGCTTTGGACGCTTACAAAATGGCTGGTCTTGGCCCCGAAGATATGGATATTGCTCAGGTTTACGGTGCATATCCAGCTAATATATTAATGTTTTTTGAAGCGATGGGATTTGCGAAACGGGGGGAAGGCGGAAAGGCTTTCCTAAGAGGAGATACTTGGCCGGGGGGCAGGATTCCAACCTGTACCAACAGTGAAGCCATGTCCTTTGGTCATACAGGTACCGGTGTAGGTACAGCTTTATTAGTAGAATCTGTTCGCCAGTTGCAGGGTAAGGCTGGCAGAGCTCAGGTACCTGGAGCACGTTTCCTTATTGAAAATTGTGGTGGCGGCGCTTGGATGGATACGCACATGGCGATACTTGGCAATGAAATTTCATAATGGAGGGAGGACAAAAGATGAGTTTAGATTACAATAAGCCACTACCAAAACCACAGAAGTGGAGTCAAGAATTCTGGAACGGAACTAAAATAAATAAGCTCCTTCTGAAAAAATGCAAAGAATGTGGACATTTAGATTTTCCGCCTTATATGTTCTGTACTGAATGTATGTCCCCGGAATCTGAATGGGTTGAATCTACTGGTAAAGGCATAATTTATTCCTTTTCCACCACCTATTTAGGAGCACCCCCGGCTTTTATTAAAGGCCAGCCTTATACATTGATCTTTGTTGATCTGGAAGAAGGAGTCCGTATACTCAGCAAAATCGTGGATTGCGAAGTGACAGATGTTAAAATCGGAATGAAAGTAGAGGCGGTATTTGATGCCGTAACCGAAGATACAACTCTTGTCATGTTCCGACCAGTAAAATAAGAGGGGGTAAGGTAAATGACAGAGTATAACCCCAATTTTAAATACCTAATTTATGAGAGAAAAGGGACAAATGGTGAGGCTCTTTGGCTGACCATGAATAATCCTTTAATGAAAAATGCGCTCAATGAACCCATGCAGCTGGAGTTGATTGAAGCGTTAGAACACACTTTAAACGATAATTCTATTCGTTGTGTGGTACTAACCGGATCGCCGGAAGGCGGTGCTTTCTGCGCTGGGGGAGACATTAGTCTGCTTAACAAATTGAACAACCTAGACGGATATGACTATTCATATCATCGCGGGAACCATATTCAGCATTTGTTTACTTATATGGAAAAACCGGTCATTGCAGCGGTTAATGGATATTGCTTGGCAGGTGGGTTGGAATTAGCCTTGTGTGCCGACTTCATTTATGCCTCGGAGAAAGCCTCTTTTGGATTGATGGAAATCAACTTGGGTGTTCTAGCGGGATGGGGCGGAATGACCCGACTTCCCAGAAAAATACCAGTTAACCGAGCTAAGGAAATGATTTACACAGCAGAACTGATTAAGCCTGATGAAGCATTGCGGATTGGTTTGGTAAATAAAGTATTTGCGCCCGATGAACTAATCCCTGCAGTCGAGAAAGCCATCGCAGCCATATTGTCCAAGCCTCCGCTAGCTGTTCGGGCGGCCAAGACGGTAATTAATGACGGAATCACTTGTGATAGCATTCAGGCTGCGCAGACGATCGAACGGGCTATGAATATGTGGTTGGTGAACACCGAGGATTTCAAAGAAGGTACTGCCAGCTTCCTGGAAAAGCGTAAACCGGAATTTAAAGGAAAATAATTGGGTAGGAAAAGTTAAATATTAGGGGAGTCAGGCAAAACAACGGGAACCCTGACCCCCTTAAATAACACATTTTCTAAGGCAGAGTATGCAAGGACCCAATGTATCGTTAATAAACCCATAAATCTCCAGAGTGGTTTAGGTAGGGAGTTGAAATAACAGATGGCAAAACTAGTTAGACTGGAAGAAGCAATTAGCAAGGTAGAGGATGGGATGACCCTAATGGTCGGAGGTTTTATTGGGTGCGGAGCCCCCGACCAACTCCTAGAAGAAGTTTGCCGGAAGGGAACCAAAGAGTTGACGCTCATCGCTAATGATACAGGCATTCTTGGGGATGCGATGTCTCAACTTATCGTTAAACGATGCGTAAGTAAGCTCATCGCAACCCACATTGGCACGAATAAAGAAACCGGAAAGCAAATGACTGCCGGTGAACTTGATGTAAAACTTGTCCCTCAGGGGACATTGGTCGAACAGATTCGAGCAGCAGGAGCAGGTTTAGGGGGAATCCTAACCCCAACAGGGATTGGAACGATTATAGAAGAAGGTAAGCAGAAACTAGTGATTAACGGAATAGAATATCTTCTGGAACTCCCCGTGCGAGCCAATGTGGCCTTGTTAAATGCCTTTAAAGCGGACAAGGCAGGAAATCTCGTATATCATCGTTCTGCCCGGAATTTTAATCCATTAATGGCCATGGCCGCAGATCTAGTTATAGCTCAAGTGAATCAGATCGTTGAAGTTGGGGAGATCGACCCGGATGAAGTCATAACCCCGGGTATTTTTATAGATTATTTGGTTCAGAAACAGCCTCAGGAGGTGTCCAAGGTTGGATAAGGAAGCGAGGATGGAGTGGCTTATAAAACGAGTGGCTAAAGAATTCAATGATGGAGATGTCGTAAATTTAGGAATTGGGATGCCAACTAAAGTAGCAAACGCTTTGCCAGAAGGAATAAAAATTATTCTTCAGTCTGAAAACGGCTTCATGGGGGTAGGCCCTGCCCCGGAAGCGGGAAAAGAAGATCCCGACACGGTTAATGCAGGAGGGCAATATGCAAGCATTTTACCGGGAGGATGCTGCTTTGACAGCGCCACGTCGTTTGCCATCATCCGGGGCGGTCATGTGGATGCTACGGTGCTCGGCGCCCTTCAAGTGGATGAAGAAGGGAATTTGGCCAACTGGATGGTTCCGGGCAAGCTCGTACCGGGCATGGGTGGGGCAATGGATCTGGTTGTGGGTGCGAAACGCGTTATTGTGGCCATGGAGCATATGGCCAAAAATGGTGGTTTTAAAGTATTGAAGAAGTGTACCTTGCCTTTGACGGCAGCAAAACAAGTCAATCTGATTATCACGGAAATGGGAGTCTTGGAAGTGACCTCTAAGGGTTTGGTTCTTAAGGAGATGGCCCCGGGCGTAACCTTCGAGGAAGTACAAGCCTGTACGGAGGCTTCTCTGATCACACCAGAAAAGATTGCAGTATGACTATGTATGACAATTATCTAATTTTAGAAAATAAACTATTATTATTTAGCAAAGAAGGAGATAATTTTGCATTCATCAATATTTCATGAAGAATACAAACGGAAGTTAAGGTCACTGGAAGATGCCGCCAAGCTAATTCAATCTGGAGACAAGATAGTGTCAAATCAATGTGCCAGCGAACCGGTAGGTTTATTAAATGCCATCGGTAAACGGGCAGAAGCAGGAGAATTTAACGATGTTGAGTACATTGGGTTTGGGCCTACATTATCGATAGATTGGATAAAACCCGAAGTTTATCCCCACTTAAGGGTAAATTCAGCTTTTATTCTTTCTCCTAAAGTGAGAGAGGCCGTAAATAAAGGATACGCAAATTTTATTCCAAACAATGCACATAATCTTCCTAAAACTATAACTAACTACATGTTAAAAAACCTTCCGCCAGGGAAGGCCAAAGTTATATCCAGTTCCGCACCAATGGACAAAAATGGGTATTTCTGTACAGCCACTGCACCCTTGTATTTTCATGAGCCAGCGCAGATGCAAAATACGATGGTGATCATGGAAGTTAACGAGAATCAGCCCTGGGTATTTGGGGATAACTTCATACACATATCGCAGGTTGATTATGTTGTAGAAAGTACCCAACCATTATTTTCGATACCTCCGGTGACAGATGGCTCGGCAGAGGATATTGCCATAGCTGATTTATTATTAGAAATGATTGAGGATGGGTCTACAATACAGTTGGGCATTGGTGGGATGCCTAATATACTAGGCAAACTTCTGGCCAATAAGCATGATTTAGGGGCCCATACGGAGATGCTGGGAGATGCCTATAAATACCTATGGGAATTAGGCGTCCTAAATGGGAAAAAGAAAACCTTGAGTCGCGGTAAAATATGTGCCTGTTTTGCTATGGGGTCAGTGGAAACGTATAAGTGGATGCACGAGAATCCGGCGGTGGAGATGCACGGCCAGGCTTGGACCAATAATCCATATATAATAGCTCAAAATAATAAAGTAATATCCATAAATCAAGCCATTGAAGTAGATCTAACTGGTCAGGTTGCTTCAGAAAGCATTGGCCCGAGGATACATAGTGGTACAGGTGGTCAGTTGGATTTCACTAGGGGAGCACAGCTATCGTCTGGGGGGAAAGGCTTTATCTGCCTTCGCTCGGCAGCCGACACTAAGAGTGGCAGAATTTCAAAGGTTGTTCCGTTGTTAAAACACGGTTCTGCGGTAACGACTCCCCGCCAGGACGTAAATTACGTCGTAACTGAATACGGGGTTGCCCAACTTCAAGGGAAGAGTATGAGAGAGCGTGCACAAGAGTTAATAAGTATTGCTCATCCTGATTTTAGAGCCGAACTCCGCGAAGAGGCGAGAATACTTAATTTGTTTTAAGCTTGCATTTGTGGTCTTTGCTTAATAGTTTCTGCCACTTCCAACTTTGGGAGGAGGATTAATATGACGTCTAACATAAATGGCCAAGAAAAAAGTCTTTGGCAGAAATTTATCGAAGGAGAGCCTATTGACACTTCAAAATTAAAGCCAGAAGTTTTAGATTCATGGCAAAGGTGTAAAGGCAAAGTTAATCCTCGCAAGGGAAAAAACTACGATATATGGTCTGCTAAGGATGTAGAACGAATCAAGCTAAAATACAGAGAATTGATAGAGATTGCTGTTCCAGCCATGGATAACTTTTATAATTTCGTCAAAGGTTCGGGCTTTTCAATAACACTAGAGGCAGTCGAGAATAATGATCATTTTGTACTTGAAGCAATTGGTGATCCTTCGGCATTAGCGATGCATGAAACAAGCAGGGCAGTTCAGGGAAGCAATTGGTCAGAAGCTGTGATGGGAACCAGTGCCTCCGCTATAGCTGTCTATCATGATCGACCTTTTCAGGTTCATCCTGATGAGCACTGGTGCGTGTGTCTCAAACACTGCACTACCTCATCAGCCCCTATACATGATCCAGATACTCAGGCAATAATTGGCACGTTAACTGTGGCTGCTAGTTATATCAAGGTCCAATCTCATACTTTAGGGATGGTAGTAGCTGCGGTTGACTCTATCGAGAAACAACTGGCAGTCCACCGCCTAGCCAAGAAGTCCGAGATTGCAAATCACTTTAAAACTGTAGTTATGGAATGTTTTTCCGACGGATTAATTGCTATAGATGAATTCAACTCGGTCATACATGTAAACCAAAAGGCTTTAGATATTTTAGGCTTTAAACAAAATCCTATTGGTCAAAATATCTTCGGCGTTTTGAATCGAAACTTTGGAATGATTAATCGGTACAGAGACCTTGCAGGGGTTATTAATTCCCAAGAAAGTGTTATGGATCGGTTTGTGAACATCCAAAACTCTGGGGGAATTATCAGATGTGTAGTTTCGACACGTTTTTTAGAATCAAACGGGGAGCTTCTCGGTAAAGTCCTGATTATTCAGCAGATGTCTCGAGCTGCAAAGTTCGTTACCAGTGCCTTGGGAAATTATGCCCGCTTTACTTTTTCCGATCTCATTGGACAAGAGCAAAAATTTCTTGACTGTATTAAGATCGGTATAAAAGTAGCTAAAACTTATTCAAATGTTTTAGTTTTGGGAGAAAGCGGAACTGGTAAGGAATTGTTCGCCCAAGCAATCCATAATGCAAGCTCGCGGAAAGATCAACCTTTCTTTGCCATTAATTGTGCTGCTATTCCACGAGACTTGTTAGGTAGTGAACTTTTCGGATATGTGGAAGGCGCCTTTACCGGGGCCAAAAAAGGAGGCAGTCCTGGAAAATTTGAACTGGCTGATGGAGGCACCATTTTTCTCGATGAGATTGGGGAAATGCCCTTAGACATGCAGACATCCCTCTTGCGTGTTCTTGAGGAGAAGGCAGTCAGCCGGGTCGGGGATAAAGGTGCCATTCCTGTAGATGTACGTGTCATTGTGGCTACGAATAGGGATCTAGAAAAAGAGGTAGAAATAGGAGAATTTCGTGCAGATTTGTACTACCGCATTAACGTTGTAAGCATTGAACTTCCGCCCCTACGAGATAGAAAAGGGGATATCTCTTTATTAATAGCTCACTTTGTCAAAAAAATGGCTGAACGAATGGAGACGAAAATAGACAGTATCGCACCAGATGTATATCGGAACTGTGCACTGTATGATTGGCCAGGGAATGTACGCGAGTTGCAGAACATAATAGAAAGGGCAGTGACTATGGTAGAGGGAAATACAATAAGTTCGCAATTATTCCCGGAAAGATTGGCTAAATTATCAATTGATTTTCCTCATAATTC
>DOPS01000227.1:0-18469 GCA_003512645.1 Desulfosporosinus sp. | reverse complement strand
ACTTTCTGACTAGTACTGAACAGGGGGTGTCTTCAGAATTTGAGTAAGCTCACAATTACAGGCGGCAAACCGCTTGAAGGAACAATCACAGTGAGTGGGGCCAAGAATGCTGTCCTTCCAATAATAGCGGCAAGTTTACTCTGTGCCGAACCCATTCAACTGGATGACGCTCCAGATTTGTTAGATGTTAACATAATGAATCGAGTTATATCGGCATTGGGTGCAAAGGTAGAGCGGAAAGGCTCAACTCTTTACATCCAAGCCCAAGAGATAGATTGTATTGAGGCACCCTACGACCTTGTATCTCAAATGAGAGCGTCTATTGTTACTATGGGACCGCTACTTGCCCGTAAAGGTCATGTTCGTATTTCGCATCCTGGGGGCTGTGCCATTGGATCCCGCCCAATAAATTGGCATTTGAAGGGTTTAGAGGCTTTAGGGGCAGAGGTCAAAATGGATCATGGGTTTTTAGATGTTTCTACTAAGGGTTTAAAAGGTACTCGTATATATCTGGATTACCCTAGCGTGGGAGCTACTCAAAATATAATGATGGCAGCTTCTATGGCCCAAGGAACAACTTTGATTGAGAATGCAGCACAAGAACCCGAGATTGTCGATTTGGCAACGTTTCTGAACGAGATGGGTGGAAAGGTGCGTGGTGCAGGTACCAGTATTATCCACATAGAAGGGGTTCGTGAATTCCATGGTACTACTCATACAGTCATTCCTGATCGTATCGAAGCTGGAAGTTTTCTGCTCCTAGCAGCGGCAACTGGAGGAGACGTCTTAGTTCAAAATGTGATTGCGGATCATCTTAAGCCCTTAATTGCCAAAATGGAGGAAGCAGGAATCCGCATGGTGGAAGAAGGAGACGGTATACGGATAAGGGGAGATGGAATATACAATTCAGTCGACATTAAAACTCAGGTTCACCCCGGTTTTCCCACGGATCTTCAGGCTCCCTTTATGGCATTTCTGACTAGAGCAAGAGGCACAGGGTTAATTACTGAAACTGTTTTTGAAAACCGCTTTATGCATGTCGATGAGCTAAAACGTATGGGAGCGGATATCAAGATTGAGGGTCGGAGCGCCATTGTTCAAGGGATTCAGCGCATAAATGCAGCACCTGTTACGGCGACAGACTTGCGGGCAGGAGCCGCCTTAATCCTGGCAGCCTTAACCGCGGAAGGGACGACAGATATTCGAGGGATTCATCACATTGATCGAGGTTACGAGAAAGTGGAGGAGAAGCTCTCGCGCCTGGGAGCCAATATTACACGCGCGGATTAGGGGTAAAATGAAAGAACAAGAAGTAGATTATTCGATTATTCTACTCTTGTTCTTTTTGTATTCCTAGTATGCCATATTCCATAATCCTTCTGCATAGATTTAAGCAAATGCTTGTACCGCAGGAGGGCTATTATGAAAAAAGAATGGGTTTGGCTCATTGCACTATCACTATGTATTATTTTTATAATACCCTGGAGTGTTGTACGTTGGCAAACAGAGCAGGAATTAGAGAATGATGTGCAAATACGGGTTTTGATGCCCAATGGAGGGGTTGAAACACTCTCACTTGAGGATTATCTCATAGGCGTGGTTGCTGCAGAGATGCCTGCCGAATTTGAGGTCGAAGCCCTAAAAGCTCAAGCAATTGCAGCCCGGACCTATGCTGCAAAAAAGTTAAGCCAAAATAAACTAATCGATGCGAACTATGATGTAGATACGACGGTACTAACACAGGTATGGTTATCTGATACTCAGATGAAGAATCATTGGGGATGGCTTAACTACTGGAGGTATCGGAGTAAATTAGAAAAGGTTGTTGTGGCTACGCGTGCGCTGGTTCTCGTATCAAAAGGGGAATATATCGATGCTCTTTACCATAGTAGTAGTGGAAGAAAGCCCACTGAACGGTCGGAAGAAGTATGGAATTCATCCCGTGACTATTTGCAAAATGTTAGTTCGGGTGAAGAAGATCCACAACGTTATGTCAAAACAGTGACCTGGACACCTCAGGAACTTTATAAGAAACTGGGAATTAAAGATTTACCGAGAGCTTTTACTTCAGGGGATTTCCAAACTATAGGTCGAACGTCGGCCGGAAGAGTAAAAAGCGTACGAGTGTTGGGAAGAGTCTATCAAACGACCCAACTCCGTACCTTAATGGGACTCTCGTCAACAGATTTAGAATGGGTTGTACAACCAGATCGCCTGACAATCACGACATATGGTAACGGACATGCAGTGGGAATGTCACAGTGGGGAGCCAACGATTTAGCCAAAAACAATAGCAATGCGGAGGAAATACTGGCTCATTATTATCCAGGAACAAAGCTAATGAAGTTAGGTTATATGCAGTAAACTTTCTAACTACAATAGTATTGAGGATACTGGTTTGTCTAAAAAAATATTATTGGGCAAGGCTAGTATAGAGGTGAGTCAATTGAAAAATCGTAAACTTTCTACAAGCGGGGTTTTAGTTTGGAGCTTTTTCATTCTTATAGGGAGCTTAATTGTATACATAGGATATCGAAGTACACTGTCAGAATCTGTCCATAATAGGTCGCCAATAACTAATCAAGTAGCTCGAGCCGTGTCAGTCAATGCAGTTCCGAATACAGGAACTGCAGGAGAAAACGAACTATTGCAAAGTGAGACGGAAGACCGCCCAAATATCAACCAAGAAGATCAAGAAACACAGAAAGAGTTAATGCTTGTATATGGGGAGAATAATAATGAAAAGGTTTGGGGACTAAAGGATGCACCTTGTCCAGTAAATGGAAATGTCTTGCGAGGAATCGGTAATTATTATTCTGAGTCTTTTGGGGATTATCACTTTCATGCAGGTGTTGATTACGCAGTATTAGAAGGAACCGTGATTCGGGCTACGCAAGGAGGAAAAGTTACCTTTTCAGGGTTGGATCCTTTACTTGGTCAAAAAGTAACTCTAGACTGCGGAGAAGGTTGGTCGGTCACATACGGCGGACTAGATAACCTTCGGGTTAAAGTAGGGGAAACGGTAGAGGCACATGATGCGCTAGGTCAAGTGGGATTGTATCCGGGAGCGGAAGGGGTTAGTGATCAACCACAACTTCATTATGAACTATGGCATGAGAATGAAATTCAAAGGCCTGAGCACAATTAACCGACGGAAGACCGTCGGTTATTGTATGTAGTATCAGAACGGTCTCTATTTATTGATTAGACTCATTCTGTACAAGCGATGTCTCGTCGAGTTATTAAACTTCTTGAAAAATCGGAATTATCATGGGACGCCTCTTGGTCTTATTATAAAGTTGTCTGCTCACTGCATCCCTAACGTGATTTTGTAAAATGTGTGTTTCACGAATACCATTCTGAAAACCTCTAGCTATGGTCTGTCTAGTGATTGCTTTTACCTCATCGAGCATTAAGTTGGACTCTCGAACATAGACAAAACCACGAGTGACAACATCTGGTCCCGCTAATATGGTGGAAGTTGCGCTATTGAGTGCCAAAATGATGATCAAGATTCCATCTTGGGATAAGAGCGTTCGGTCTTTCATAACACTATTTCCTATATCCCCGATTCCCAAGCCATCAATAAAAATTCGCCCGGCTATCACATTATCAGCTAGCCTTGCCCCATGACGAGTAAACTCGATAACATTGCCAATCTCGGCAACAAACGTATTTTCGCGTGGAATCCCTAGTTGCGCAGCTAGTTCAGCATGTTTCATAAGCATGCGGTATTCTCCGTGGACAGGTATAAAGTACTTAGGTTTTACCATGCTGATCAGTAGTTTAAGCTCTTCTTGGCTGGCGTGACCAGAAACATGCATCTCCGAGACGGATTCATAGATGACTTTGGCCCCTAACTTGAAGAGCTGATCAATATTGCGAGAGACTGCTTTTTCATTTCCAGGGATGGGAGAAGCTGATAGAATCACTGTATCTCCTGGATAAATGGAAATCTGACGATGGCTATGGGCCGCCATGCGGGTTAGTGCAGCCATCGGCTCGCCCTGACTACCTGTCGTAAGGATGCATACTTGATCGGCAGGTAAACGCATGGCCTCGTCGACGTCAATGAGAGTACCTTCTGGGACATCGAGATACCCAAGCTCTGAGGCTATGTCAACAACATTGATCATGCTTCTACCGACAGTAGCGACTTTGCGATGGTATTTGAAGGCGGCGGAGATCGCTTGCTGAAGCCGATTGACATTAGAGGCAAAACTGGCGAAAATAATGCGCCCCTCAGCATCCGCGAAGGCCTTGTCAATGTTTTCTCCTACAACTCGCTCAGACTGTGTAAATCCTGGGCGTTCAACATTCGTACTGTCAGACATCAGGCAAAGAACTCCGTTATCCCCAAGTTCTGAAAACTTTGGTAAGTCAAGGACCCCCCCGCTCACCGGGGTATGATCCAGTTTAAAATCGCCAGAGTGAACGATGGTTCCTAGAGGGGAATGAATAGCCAAACCAACAGCGCCAGGGATGCTATGGCTGACATTTATAAAGTCTACGCTGAACGAACCTAGTTTTATAGTATCTCGGGGCTGAATTACCTGGGTGGTTACTTGTCCCAATTTAGCTTCAGTTAGTTTGTATTGAATTAAACCGATTGCAAGACGTGTTCCGTAAATAGGAACGTTCAAATGTCTCAATAAATAGGGTAGTCCCCCGATATGATCCTCATGACCATGAGTAATTAGGATTCCCAGGATCAGGTCTTTGTTCTCAATGAGGTAAGTATAATCTGGGATAACGAGGTCGACTCCTAACATATCATCGTCAGGAAACGCTAGACCCGCATCGATTATCAAGATCTGATTGTTATAGCGGATGGCGGTTGTATTCTTTCCGATTTCCCCGAGTCCACCGAGGGGAATAATTTGTAGTTTGCTTTCGTTGGTCAAGAAATAGTACCTCCTGCTAAAAATTTGACTCTCTGCCTTCTCGAAGGTGAATTCTAGTCACTTTGGGCTCCTAATAAAAAGGGACAGCTACGCATTTAACAAGCCAGGTGACGGAACACCGACCTTGTTAGTGCTACTTATCCCTACTAGGTGAATTCTTATGTGTCATCTGTCTAATCCCTATAAAACCCCTCGATAGAGGTTATTAGGAAGCTTATAAGAATACGTAAAAATACAAACGCCCACGGTATTTAAAGGTATTCTTAAGGAGTATCATGTCCGTCCGAACCCAATCAATAATCTTACTATATCGTATTGAAATAGTATGTGCAAGATTTTTGCCAGAAGTTGTCCTAGGAAGTGTGCGCTTAAGGGCCTGTCCCTACTAACGCTGTCAGATATCAACCTTGAATATATACCATATTTAGGATAAAATAAATCAAGATGAAAGGGTGGAATTTTAAAGAGATCAAGTATTAGCTAAGAATTTTCAATTAAGGTAGGTGAGAAACTTATGGCTAATGATGTGCGTTGGAAGCAAAGACATGATAACTTCAGAAAAGCAATTTCGCAATTAAAGGAGTTTATCGAAAAACCTGAACTCAATAAATTCGAAAAACAAGGTTTGATCCAATGCTTTGAATATACCTTTGAGCTTGCGTGGAAAACTATGAAGGATTATCTTGAGGAGCAAGGTTTTAACATAAAAAGTCCAAGAATGGCTATTCAGACAGGGTTTCAGATAGAGTTGTTGCAGGATGGGCATGTATGGATTGATGCGCTCGAAAAAAGAAATCTCATGGCCCATACTTATAATGAGAATTTGACAATTGAAGCAGAACGGCTTATTCGTACAGCTTACTATGGGATGTTGCAAGAGCTTTTTTCCACTTTGGAGGGCATGGTATGAATTTCGGACTTCGAGAAGAGGATTTGTCCCATATTATCACAACTATGAAGCAATTTTCTGAGATCGAAAAGGCGGCAATCTTTGGCTCTCGTGTAAAGGGAAATTATAAGCCTGGCTCCGATGTGGATATTGCGATTTGGGGAAATAAAATTTCCTTTTCAACGTTATCAAGGCTTCATGCCATTTTAGAAGAAGAAAGTCCAATGCCATATTTCTTTGATATAGTGGATTACTCGCATTTGAACCATAAAGACTTGAAAGGACATATTGACAGAGTAGGAATAGTATTTTTTACTAGAGATTTAGCTTAATTATAATCGTTTTCTAGGTATCGGTTAGCAAACTGGTACCGTTTATAATTTTGATTAGGTTATTGATTTGGTAAGGCTTCATGTGCTAATTATTCCATCCATATCAAGGATGCCTCGATCGATGTGAACCAATTTGAAAGACTGTTGCAAAAGGCATCTGACATGAATGATAGCGCTTCACTTAAGAGGCTGTTTGGGTATATAGTGGAGATTATCTGGAGGAGGAAGGTTCGCTCAGAGTTCAGTGAGTTTTGCTACTAAAGATTGCCGTATTATAGTTTGAAGCGAGGTAGCGGTAGTTATTCTACAGTATTTACCAACAGAGGACATCCTTTTACGGATGTCTTTTTTGATTGAGCACGCATATAAATGTACTACACTTGTGGACGAAGGAGGGCTCTGCGTGCAAGAATATATACGTAAACGGGTGCTCGATATTGGGACTTACATATTAGAATCGAGTGCGACCGTTCGGCAAACGGCTGATGTCTTCGGAGTATCGAAAAGTACGGTTCATAAAGATGTTACGGAAAGATTGCCCCTGGTAAACGAGAAGTTATCTATGGAAGTTAAGCACATTCTGGAGACCAACAAAGCTGAACGACATATACGAGGAGGCGAGGCTACAAGAAAAAAATATCAAGAAAACTAGCTTATAAGCATAATGTGAAGTAAAATGGATCATGAAGAATTTAAAAAAAACTTGCCATAACTAAAGGGATTATCAAATTAATCACGAATAATTTTAGAAGTACTAACTTATAATAGCGAATCTCCCGAAAGGGAGATTATGCTATTTGTTTATAGTCTATTCAGATGGACAAGCTACAGAGGACGAAAGGGGTATCTCTACTCATGTTTGGAATGGATTTTGGGATAGATTTAGGAATAGATTTGGGGACAGCCAGTGTTTTAGTGTACGCCAAAGGAAAAGGAATTGTCTTACACGAGCCTTCGGTGATTGCAATCGACCGTAATAACAATAAGCGAATAGCCGTTGGTGAAGAAGCGAGATTAATGATTGGTCGAACACCTGGAAATATTGTGGCTGTGCGCCCAATGCGTGATGGAGTCATTGCAGATTATCAGACTACAGAACTAATGTTAAAATACTTTCTCGAAAAAGCAGGCGCGAAGCGTTGGCCATTTTACAGAACGCGAGTTGTTGTGTGTATTCCTTCTGGGGTAACAGAAGTTGAGCAAAGAGCTGTAAAACAAGCAGCCTACCAGGCTGGTGCTAAAGATGTTAAAGTAGTGGAAGAACCCTATGCGGCAGCCTTGGGAGCAGGACTGGATATTTCTGGACCTACAGGAAGTATGGTCGTAGATATTGGGGGAGGAACAACCGATATTGCAGTACTTTCGCTCAACGGTATAGTGGCGAAACGCAGCCTTCGGGTCGGTGGAGATAAATTTGATGAGGCAATTAGCCGCTATATCCGACGTGAGCATAATCTCATGATAGGAGAGCGTACGGCTGAAGAAATTAAGATTGCGGTTGGCTCAGCTATTTCAGAGGGCCGTCCCTGCGTGGACATTGATGTGCGAGGTCGGGATTTAATTACGGGTTTACCCAAGACGATTAAAGTCAATTCCCGAGAGTGTTATGTGGCCCTTGAGGAATCCATTGATGCGATTGTTGCTGGGGTTAAAGAAGTATTGGAGCGGACCCCACCTGAATTATCGTCGGATATTCTTGATAAAGGGATTATCATGACAGGCGGAGGGTCATTAATGTACGGTTTCGATATCCGGTTGGCTCGTGAGACAGGATTGCCTGTGAGTATTGCTGAGGATCCTATTTCATGCGTGGCCTTAGGCACTGGCAAATTATTAAACGGAAAGTTTTAGAGCAGAAAACAGGTTTAATAAACGTAAAAATATCCCGAAATGGTCCGAGGCTAGTGGCTGGATCCGAAATGAGAAATCTTATTCGGGTAAGGTCTTCTTACCTTGGACTTTATCATTCTCAGTAGACCCAAGGAAGTGGAAATCTAACTTAGAGAGCATGCGAGAAGAATTGCCTCAATGAGTGCAGAGGATAGGACGTTACGAAACTTCCTTAGAAAGGAAAGGTACCATGAGAGTTGATATTCTCGGAATTACCGTAGATACATATTCCATGCCAGAGACTGTGGAGAAAATTCGAGAGTCGGTTGAAAATCAGATTAAGATTCGAGTGGTGACAGCCAATCCTGAAATGATCTATGCATCTGGCTACAATCAAGGACTGAAGAGACTGATTAATTCTGCAGATGTTGTGACGGCTGATGGGATTGGTGTGGTTTGGGCCGCCCGGCGATTAGGAACTCCAGTACAGGAAAGAGTAACCGGGATAGATTTAGTCCAGTCGATATTCCCTGTGGCTAATGACCAGCAATGGCGGCTCTTCTTTTTAGGAGGGAAACCCGGCGTAGTCGAAAAAGCCATAAAACAGGTAGTTCAAAAATACCCCGGAATTATTTTAGAAGGACATCACGGATACTTTAGTTTGGCTGAAGAAACTCGTGTATTAGAAGAGATCCTAAGGTTTCAACCGGATGTCTTACTCGTAGGATTGGGTGCACCTCGTCAGGAATATTGGCTTGCTGAACATCCTGGATTAGCAACGGTAAGTATAGGGGTAGGCGGAAGTTTCGATGCACTCGCTGGGATCGTGATCCGTGCACCTAAACGTCTCCGAGAACTTCATCTAGAGTGGCTGTATCGTCTGTGGAAAGAGCCCTGGCGTTGGAAACGCCAAACCGTTCTACCACGCTTTGTAATAAAAGTGTTATTACAGGGAATGGGCCCCAAGACCCCTTAAAAGAGAAAAATCATTTCGTATAGGAAATTAGGAGGAAGGAAAAAGATGCCGGAATGTGAAAAACAATGGCAGTGGCAGCGTTTGAAAGAGGACTCAGAAGCCCGAGAGGATTTCTTAGCAAAATCTCAAACGTTTATTCGTCATGTATCTAGCCAAGTGTGTTTTCGCACTCTGGAATGGGGACGAGATGACGAATTATCGGAAGCCTTAATTGCTTTTAATAATGCGATAGATCTGTTTGTAGAAGATAAAGGAGTCCCTTTTTTAGCCTATGCTAGAGTTTTGATGAAACGCCGCTTGATTGATTATTATCGTAGGCAGCGTCTGCGGCAAGCAATTTCTCTCGATCAAGAGGACATTGGGCGAGGGATCGATATTCATCTTGGGTTAGATGAGTATTACGCGCGGGAACAGAGTGGTGAGAGGGCTGCAGAGATCCAACAGTATTCCAAGGCTTTGTCAGAGTTTCAGCTAACGTTTCAAGATTTGGTCGCAGTTTCTCCAAAACACCGGGATTCCCGTGAAACCCTACTCAGAGCGGCTCGGGAATTAGCATTGGATACTGAGTTGTGGCTCCAGGTCGAACGGAAGGGGAAAGTCCCTATGCAAGCGTTAGCTTTAAAAACCCAGATTAGTCTTAAAGTATTGGAACGGGGACGAAAATATATTTTGGCGGTTGCCTTACTGATAGCAAACCAACATGACTATGTTTATTTAAGAGAATATGTTCTTCAGCGGGAAGAGGAGGCGAAGGGATGAGCAAAATGAAAGCCGTGGTGTTAGAAAAGTCAGGAACACATTACAGGGTTCTAGTTATGGACGGCACCTTTCGTCAGGTTAAGAGACGACTTAATGCTGAGGTGGGCGAAGAGATTGAACTGGATATTGGTAGAGATTGGTTTGGGGGCTTAAGTGCCTGGGCGGGGATAGTCGCACTTTTCCTTATGGTATTAACCTCTCTTATCGGGTGGAATCTCTATCAAGCGCCAACGGCAGTAGCCTTGGTCTCGGTCGACATTAATCCTAGTTTGCAATTTACGTTGGATTCTCAAGGGCGGTTATTGAAATTTAAAACACAAAATGAGGATGCTCGACAAATGCTGGGTGAGAATGATTTCAAAGGTAAACCGATTGACGAAGTATTAGAGAAAATAGTTACTCTGGCCTATAATCAGAACTATATTAACCCGGAGCAACAGTGGATTGTGGTTGGATATTCTCCGCTGACTAACAAAAGCACGGAAAAAATGCCTAAGGAACTTAATGAGATTCAAATCAGTGATTGGATCACAGAGGCCATTGAGAAAAACGGATTGACCCCTCAGGTTGCTGTCTTCACTCTAAGTCCCGAAGATGGGGAACTTGCCCAAAAGGAAGATTTGACGATAGGCGAATTTGCGCTTTGGCAGACAGCTCAAAAGGCGGGAGTAACGACTCAACCACAGAAACTTAAAGAGACTTCAGAACGGGTTCGCATACTTGAAAATCCGCAGGTTCAAGCGTTGGTTAAAGCTGAGCAGAAGGGAATTAAGAATGGTTTACCCATAAAGCCTGGAACAACGACGGAAAATCAAAGGGCTTTAGTGAACCCCTTTGATAATAATCTAGGAAAACAGAAACCGAATGCGTCACCCTCCTCTGTCGATAAACCAAATCCTCTCACCAAAAAAGATAGAGAACCAGAAACTGAGAAGGGAGAGCCAACGGTAAAAGAGAGTAGAAACAACAATAATAACGACAAAAATAATGACGAAAATGACAAAAGAAATAATGATAACAGAAAAAATAACGCTAAAGATTTAGCAAATGAAAATGAAAAAGATATTCAAAACGATAAGAATAAAGGAAAAGAAAATAATAGATGAGCAAGTTAGCGAGAGAGAAATAGGTCAGTTCATAACAAAGGGGAGGTTGACCATCAACAGTGAGTCAGTGGATAATTGCATCATAATGTTATTTGCCGGGCAAGGGTACTACTCAATTAAGCGAGTGTATACTTGCTCGGTTTCTCTGACCATACTATTTATAGAAAAGATGGGCCAGCGTTTTTGGCCTGAGTGGGCAAGAGACTTGGCCAATGTAGGATTCTCGAGGATAGAAGTACACGCTTTAGTAAACTTAGCGACATGGCCTGGAGGAAAAAGTAGTCCGTCTTGGCCTGCGCGAATAACTTCTGGAATACCGCCAACAGTACTGGCCACAATCGGAACCCCTGCTTGCATAGCTTCAAGAAGGACTAGTCCCATACCTTCACTAACTGAAGGCAAGACGAAAAGGTCCATGGCAGGCAGCACTTGATGGGCTAAGGGAAGGTAGCCGGTCATGGTGTAGGGAATGGCATTTCGCTTAAGCTCAGATTCTAGGTTTGCTCGTAGGGGGCCATCTCCTATGAATAAAAGGTGAAGTTTTGGAAACTTCAAGCGTAGTTCAGTCGCAGTTTTAATTAAATAAATCTGACCTTTAGTAGGATGAAGGCGGCCTATTGTACCGATAACCAGTGCATCTGTCGGGATCCCCCATTCTTTGCGGAACTGTTCTCGAGAAGAAGACGGGTCAGCAAAGGAAATAGCTGCTTGGCCGTTATAGATAGTTTCCAGATTCCGACCACCTCTTAAGGCAACCTCTTTGGCTAAATATTCGGATACAGTGATAATTCCGGATGTCAGGGGGAGGGTGAGGCGATCAAGCCCTAAAGCTATTCGGGCAGACCATGGGGAAAGATAATCGTGGGCTAGAGAACTATGAACGGTGGTTAGAGTAGGAATTCCCAACCATTTAGCCCCTAAGCGGCCTAGGAGATTGGCCCGTGAACCGTGGGTGTGAACAAGGTGTATCCCCTGGTGTTTAACCCAGCGAACTAGAGCGGGAAGAGGAGAAAGGTCAAGGGGGAAGCGCATAGGGAAAGTTTGCGTTGGGATGTTATTTTTTATAGCCAAGTCGGAGAAGGGTCCTTGGGCTAAGCAGACAAGATATAGGTCAAAACGGGTCCGGTCGACACCCTTGATTAGGGATAAGACATGTTGCTCGGCCCCTCCGACTTCGCCACCTCCAATAATATGTAGAATTTTGTAAGTTTTTTTCATGACCTTGCCATCTTCCCTTCAAGCACAAACTTGGTTATACTGTTTGCTAGTAGGTAAATACATCAGTACTCTACTAATCATAGGCAAAAAGGTACATGTCTGCAAGCGATACTGGAAGTTCGTAGTTTGATATTCGTAGTTCGACTACATGTTATGACCCTATGAATGCAAGTCGAGAACCGTCCCAGCTTACACAGACAAAGTGGTTTATATCTACAATACTCATGTTCTAGTACGTCGTTCGAACTACGAACTACGTACTACGAACCACAATTAGTAAGGAGGAATTTCATTGCTACAGAGTCAAGAGATCCAAGATATTATTCCTCATCGTTATCCCTTTCTTCTAGTCGATCGTATCATAGAATTAGACGAAGGAAAACGTGCAGTGGGAATAAAAAACGTTTCCATCAATGATTCGTTCTTTCAGGGGCATTTCCCAGAACACCCCATAATGCCAGGGGTTCTAATCATTGAAGCTCTGGCCCAAGTCGGAACCGTAGCTATTCTTAAGATGCCAGAATACGCTGGTTACTTAGGGTTATTTGCAGGTTTGGATGAAGTCAAGTTTAAGCGGCAAGTCATTCCAGGAGATCAGCTTCGCCTAGAAGTAGAGCTTATCAAGCTGAGAAAATCATTCGGTGTCGCTAAAGGTAGGGCGTATGTCGGAGAAGAGTTGGCAGCAGAAGGGACTCTTAAATTCTTTTTAGAGCGGAAGAAACCTGCGCAGTGATCGGTTTATCGTTACAACAAGACAGCAGAGTTAGGAGCAACACAGCACGCTTCCTAGCTCTTTTTTTAGCCTTTAGTGTTCTTAGCCATGGGCTTTACTATTCTGAGGAATGGCTTATTTTTGGGTTTGCCATATCCCTTTATGTTATGGTTTCTCATCTGTTCGGCAGGTTTAAGGTAGGAAAAGCTACGTATTTGACCCTAGGTCTAACAGATTCTTTGCTGGTGGGAATGCTTGGTTTTTCAGTGCTGGGAGTTCTTCATCCTGTCAAGGCAGCGAACGGCTTGCAGGAAGCGTTGCAATGGGGAATTTTTTGGCTCGTCTATCGGTTGGGAATGCGTATTTCATCCGATGAGACAGCTAAAAAAAAATTGCTAAGTTATATAGAATGGTTGGCAATGGTGGTTGCTATCATTGGTTGGCTACCATGGGTAGGCCAAGTAGCTGGACGATTGAGTTCTGTCTTCGGTTATCCCAATACAATGGCTGCATTTTTGGGAGCAGTTCTTTTGCTTAATCCACGCAGGAAATTGGTCCGAATTCTACTAGGAACGTCCCTATTAGCCACGGGTTCCCGTGCGGGGGTAGGATTATTTGTTGTTATCTTTATTGGTCAACTGCTTTTAATCGGGGCTAGATCACAGAACATTTCACCCTACTTTAAAGCGAGACAAGCGGTGCCTAGGCTGAAAAAACGTTTAGGATCAGCAAACTATCTCAGCGGACTGTGGGTTATCGTATTAAGTGTTTCTGGGTTAGTTCTCATAATGCTCATGAATGGAGCTGCCTGGGATAATTTAACAACTTGGAGCTTCTCCTCTTCAAGTTGGCAGGAACGGCAGGTCTATTTTAAAGACGGAATAAGGTTGGCCTGGAATGCGAGGGGCCTTCCCCAAGCAGGGGGGTGGTTGGCCTTTCCGACAGTTCAGCAATTTCCATATTGGACGGCTGACCCTCATTCGAGTTTTATACACATCCTTTTAAATCAAGGAGTTCTAGGAATATTAAGTGTAGGGATTTGGAGTTGCTTAACCTTAGCTCAAACCTGGAGGACTTGGAGAAAGAAGCGCATGTTGCACAAAGCAGGTGCTGAATCTCAAGAAACTAAGGCCCAGGTCCGAGTATGGGCAGCCTTGCTCTTTTTGGCGCTGCATAGTTTGGTGGATGCTGATTTTTCCTTTGGCACCTTGGGGGTTTTATTCTGGTTGCTTTTAGGAAGCTTTCAAAAAACAGAGACTTACCACCGTTCTTTTTATTCAAAACGGAATATGGCGGTCAACATGAGTAACAAAATAATGTTGCTGATGAGTGCCATCTTGTGCTTGGTCAGTGCAAGTATACTCTTAAATCCTGCACTCATAGAGAAAGAACGAACTTGGAATGCTCTTGCGGATCATTGGAGTGAACAGGACTCAGAAAAGAGTATTGCCCTCTGGGATAAAAGTTTGAACTGGGATCAAACGCAAAGCAACACGAGGCAAAAGCAAGCTGAGCATTTACTTCGGCAAGGAAATGGCTTAGCTGGACTAGAGGCAGTGGAAGAAGTACTTAAATGGCAACCTTATAACATAGAAGCGTACGAATGGGCTCAGTCAGTCATCTGGGACGCTGCAGAGGTGCAGCGGCACACCCATCCGGAAACGGCAAATAGGCTCTATCGATGGGTGGAAGGAGTTCCTAAAACTATAGAAGAGAAAGTTCAGGGCTTGTCGTCAAAAGAACGTTTGCTTTGGAAGGGGCATCCGGATTTTTTACCCTCCCCACATATTATGCTCCTCGCAGAGTATGCTCGGCAAAGACAACTCACACAACCCCTTTTCATAACATAAGTTGTGGGGAGGGGGCGAGATTATGACGTTATTGATGGGCGTGATCTTGATCTTAGGGGCTCTATTATGGAGAGTAAATTCAAGTTGGGAATGGGATATTCCCCAGAAATGGCAGGCTAAAATTAGGGCATGGAAAGAAGGACTCTCCAGTCCAACTCATATCATAAATTATGATTGGGACGTGGATCCAGAAAATACGGAGCTGGAGAAACACTTGTGGCTGCTTAAGAGGGCCTACCCTCGGTTAAGGAAGAAATATAGGGCTCCGATAAGGGCCGAAGTATGCGTCTATCCCAATTTCCCACCTGAACAAAATAAGATTTACATATCCTGTCTTCAGCGTCGCTTCCCAGAAATAAGTCTATCTGAATGTCCACTAGGCAGCGAAAATGCAGCGGAACACTGGGACAGGTGCGCTGTTTCGGTAATAGCGGGAGTAAAGATAGAGAAACACGGAGAAAAGCGGGGACAGGCACCTTGTTTCGTTGATAGCAGAAACGGGGATGAGGGAAGAACTACAGAGTCGAAGGGAAATGAATGAAAGAGAGGGGTAGTTATGCTCTTTTACCTGACGTTAAAGAAGAACGGTAACGTCAGTTCTTCTCCGCTTCGAGAGTGGGACAAGCAGGATTTTGGGGCTAGCTACCTCAGTACCCCACTTCCATTAGCAGTTATCGAGGAGATTAAAGATCAAGTACAACGGCCAAAGCCGCCTGATCTTTGGAATTTTGGTAAAAGCACGAATCTTAAGCAAGAAATTATCAAACGGCTAAACACTATTTGTGGGAATTCGTTGGTTTTTAATTGGGAGGAAATTGACCCTATTGCTTTGCCTCATCAAGGTCTGTTAGAGGAAGAAACGAAGGATGAGAGAGGGGTTAGGTTTAATCAACTTGTCTTAGCGCGGCAACTTTCTAATCGTGACCTTCGGGGCCTTGCTCGAGAGCTTAAGATTCAAGAGGAGAGGGTCACTGAACTTGCCCATAGGAATGTGTTACAGGGGAAGGCACAGTGGGTTTCTTCCGTCAGGCAGCAAGGTAGAGGGTGGCAGTGTCAACGATGTGGAGAAGAGGACGTGGAAGAATGGCCTAGTCTTTATGGGATGGCAGCAACCTGTCGAAGTTGTGAAAGCATCGGAGTAAGCACCTCTATGGAAGTACTTTATCGAGATCAACGTTCACTCATGGAAAGCCCTAGAGAGGTCAATTTTCAGCCCCATTGGGACTTAACAGAGGCTCAACGGCTAGCCAGCCAACAAGCCTTACAATTTATTCAAGAAGCCTCAGAAAAAAAGGCACTTCTCTGGGCGGCATGTGGTGCGGGTAAAACTGAAGTGTGTTTTCCATCTGCAGCATGGGCACTTAAGCAGGGGAAGTCTGTACTTTTTGCTGCACCGAGACAAGATGTCATCTACGATATTCTCCCAAGGTTACAGAGGGATTTTCCTGGTTATCCATTGCAAATGTTAACAGGCACATCCTCGATTAAATTTCAAAGTGGAGGATTGGTACTGGCCACAACCCATCAAGTTTTAAGATTTTGGCAAGCCTTTGATGTCATTTTTATGGATGAGATGGATGCCTTTCCATATCAGGGGAGCAAGGCATTGGCCTGGGGATTGCAGCACGCCCTGTGCCAAGGAGGTAAGATTCTATACTTGACGGCAACTCCATCTCCTGAAAGTTTAAATTTGATAAAGAGAGGCCAGATGCGCCTTATCCAGCTGCCAGCACGGCACCATCGCAACCCACTGCCGATTCCGGTATGGCATCAAGCTCGTCACGCAATTGAGCCCAACGAAGACCGGAGTAACGATGAATGGACATTGCTAATTAGAGCTTTAAGGAGAGAGGGCCCGATATTGGTATTTGTGCCTAAGATTTCTTGGGTTCGTTCTTGGATTCAGGCGTTCAGAAAAAGTTTTCCGGATTGGCTGATTGACGGCAGCTATAGTTCGGATCCAGAACGTGCCCCCAAAATAAAACGTTTGATTCAAGGTGAATTTGATCTATTTGTGAGCACAACTATCTTGGAACGCGGTATCACGTTATCTGAGATACAAGTGGTTGTGCTCGGGGCGGATCATCCGATTTTTGATGAGCGAGCCTTGGTTCAAATGGCTGGCAGAGTGGGGCGAACTCGAGAATGTCCCGGAGGAGGGGTCGTCTTTATATCGAAGCATATTTCTCCAGCTATAAAGACAGCAATTCAGTGGATTGAGGGCCAAAATAGACGTGCAATGGAATTAGGACTCCTTGATACAGGGCAAAAGGAGGGAAGCAATGAAGGATTTTAGGGGAGCCGCAACTGATATCATTCGTTCGCTTTGGTACAGAGATGAAAACCTTTGTGTTTTATGTAGTGAAGGAAACGGGCCAATCTGCCCGACTTGTTCGGAGAACTATCTACATCCTGAGCTAGCTCGTTGTCACGGGTGCGGAAAAATAATACCGCTTGAAAAACAACAGTGTCAAGATTGTGAGGCGGGCCGCGGCCCAAAACAGCTTGATAAGGTAGTAGCCTGGGGGCATTATTGCGGTGGATTAAAGGAATTCATTCATAGCGTAAAATTTAATGCCCATCCAAAACGCATAAGACAGATCATTGGCCCTTTTGCGGAATGGGCTGTAAGTCAGCTTCCTGCAGTTGACGGTATAGTGGCAGTTCCGATGCATGCAACAAAACTAGGAGAACGTGGCTTTAATCAAGCGGAGGTTATTGCATCTGCCTTACATTGGGAATTGGGGTTGCCGATTTTCCAAGGAGTTGAACGAATTGAGTCGAGGGCATCTCAAGTTCTACTTTCTCGTAAAGAACGCTTGCATAACTTGGAAGGAGCCTTTTCAGTGCGTAATCCAGAGTATTATTTAGGACGAAGTGTATGGTTAGTGGACGATGTAACAACAACAGGAGCAACTCTCCAGGCAGTGGCGGAAGTACTTCGTGGTTGTGGAATTCAGGCGATTTATGGCTTGTGCCTAGCTGCTGGTCGCGAAAAAAGACTTGTGCCTTCGACTGAATAGAGTTATAATAATTCTGGATGGGCACAGCCTATTACATTTTTTTACGTAAGGGGAATATCTTTCATGGCCTTTGAAGACAAAGATCTAGTATGTAAAGACTGCGGAGTAACTTTTATTTTTACCGTCGGAGAGCAAGAATTCTACGCTGAAAAAGGTTTCGAAAATGAGCCACAACGTTGCCGTGAATGCCGTAACGTACGCAAATCCAATCGCAATTCCCAAGAGGGAAGATCACGTGAAATGTTTTCTGTCGTTTGTGCGGACTGTGGAGTAGAAACACAAGTTCCGTTCCAACCGACTTCTGATCGTCCAGTATACTGCCGTGAGTGCTACCAGCACCATCGTCCGGCTCGTGAGCAATATTAATTCAAGCAACTTGAATTAGCATATTATTGAAATTGATAAGCACTGGTCGGCGTCTCGTCGGCCAGTGCTTTTTGTATTCGTTAAGCACAGCACCAGCCGAACGAGTTTCCTTTTTCCTGAATATTAATCCCCTATAAAGGGTTACTAACAGGGTTATCCACAATCAATTCTTGAAAAACAGGGTATTTCTTGTACTTATCCACACTATACACACTCTCCTGTGTGTAACTTTTGGGGATAAAATCGACTGAATGATAAGGGATATTTTTTACTCGAGTTTGAAAAAATAACTAAACAGACATTAAAAGTGTTGTATAGATATTCGTTAGTATGTATAATCTGAATAGACAAGGATGACAAACGCATAACGCAAAAGTTGGTTAGTAAGTTATTGCGGAACCCATCCAAAAAGAGAGGGGAATAAAAATGTTTAAACCTAAATTTCGTTTTGTACTAGCTGGATTACTTAGTTTAAGCCTCTTGACACTAGCCGGATGTGGTAGT
>DOPS01000013.1:0-46273 GCA_003512645.1 Desulfosporosinus sp. | reverse complement strand
TGACTTTTATTAGCTGGTCTTTTAGTTTTTGTATAACCTATGAGCTGTTTGTTCAGCTTCCCTCCCTCATGTGAGTTATGGCAATATTCTATATATTCAAAGTAATTAAGGGAACGTTTATAACGAATATCGGGATATAAACGATAAAATCAATTTTGACGATTAAAATGACGGCCGATCTTCTAGAGAAGAACGGCCGTCATCAAAGAAATTTTTTCATGAAAAATTTCATATACTATTTTATATCATTCGATACAGTCGTTGTGGACGTCCGACTGTCCCATATTGTAATTTTTCTTCTACCACTTTTTCTTCAACTAGATACGCAAGGTACATGCGAGCAGTAGAACGGCTAACTTCAGTTAATTGTGCAATCTGTTCAGCACTGTAAAACCCATTAGTGTTAAGCAAACTTTCTTTAATGTGCTCTAAAGTTCGTACGTCAATACCTGACTGCAATTGTTTTGGGGGTCCTGTAGAGCGGATCTTTTTAAGATCGTCAACCATAGCTTGATTCAAATTTAATGAGGTGCCTAAACGCATCTTGTATTGCTGATATTTTGCGAGGGATTCCTTCAAATGTTCCAAGTCAAAAGGTTTGAGAAGATAATCAAATATGCCGAGCCTGAATCCCTCCTCAACGACCTCCAGCTCCTTAGAAGCGGTTATAAGAATGACATCGCAAGAGATCCCCTGTGAACGAATAGTACGTAATAGTTCAATACCTGACCGGTCGGGCAAATAAACATCCAAAATAAGCAAATCCGGGTGTAATTCCTGCACTAGGGCTAAAGTCTGTTCAAAATTATGCGTAACTCCCACAACACTATAGCCTTTTTGGGATTCAATATATTTGGCATGCACACGGGCAATCATAAAGTCGTCATCGACTACTAGAACCTGAAGCGGTTTTTTAACCATAGTATGTCCTCCCTTATTGTGGCAAAATAGCTTGTAAGATTGTCCCTTCATCAACAGATTCAACCGTCAGTGTACCGCCGATATATGCTATCCGACCCGATAACAAGGCTAATCCAAACCCCCGATCAGCCCCTTTAGTACTAACCCCGTTCTCAAATATGTGCTCTTTTATATAGGGGTTAATTCCTGGCCCTGAATCTATAACTCTAATAATCAATTGCTCGCTTTCATCGTTAATATACACAGTGATAACTGGATTTCGGGTTTTTTCTTTCCAATCTGTAAACGCTTCAAACGAGTTTTCGATGGCATTCCCCAGTATCGTCAAAACGAGATCGCGATGTGTGCATTGATCCTGTAAGCGGGAGCAATCATCTATTATTAATTGGACTCCAAGTTCCTTGGCCCGATGGATTTTACCAAGCAGAATCCCGACGACCGCTGAGTCCCTAATATTGGCTAGAAAAAATTCTAATACCTGTTGCTGTTCATCATTAACTTGATCGATCAATTGACGGGCTAGATCATACTCTTGTATTGTTATAAGTCCCGATATAGTATGAAGCTTATTCATGAATTCATGGCGTTGGCTCCGCAACGCATCCACATAGCGTCCCACATCAGCAAGACGTTGGTCGATTTGATCTAATTGCATTTTGTCTCGAAAAGAAGAGACTGCTCCAATTACATTGCCACTAAGAATAACGGGAAGGCGATTAACAATGACCAAGGAATTACCAATAATCATTGGTTGGTCAAAATGACCTATCCCTGTGGCTAACACCTCTGACAGACGCGAATTTGTAATTACGGTACTTATAGGCCTACCCAAAATATCCTCTGATGCTTCTAATCCTAGGAGGCGTTTAGCCTCTTGATTGCAGGTCTTAATCTTACCCTCTATGTCAACTGCTACAACGCCTTCCCTAATAGATTCCAAAATTGAGGCCTGTTCTTGCGTTAGAAAAGCAATTTCAAACGGCTCCATATTGAAAATTTGTCTTTTAATATGTCCCGAAAGCAAATATGCCCCCAAATGGCCGATAGTAAGCCCTACCAATCCTATACCGGCAATTATTATTAGGTAGGAGAATATTTTGTTCCAAATATTATCTACCAGAAAACCAACCGAAACCACGCCACGTTGACCGTGATCCATACCAAAAATCGGGGCTTTGCCACGCACCGACAAACCTAGGGTACCCACAGCTTGGGTAATGCTGAACTCGCCGAGCAGAACTCTATGATTATCATCTCCAACCATTTTTTGGCCAATATTCTGAGGATTAGGGTGACTATAGCGAATAAGACTCATGCTTCCAACGACTATGAACTCTGCCCCAGTCTGAGCACGAATCTTTTCAGTCAACGGCTGAATGATCAGTGAAGGGTCAGATTCCTTTTCTAAGGCTAGGGCAATATCTGGAATATCTGCCACTACTTTTGCTAAAGTGAGCGCCCTTTGTCCTACTTCGTCGAATTGGATTTTAACTATGATATAGGAAAAAACAGTCAAGACTAAAATTAAGACTATAAAAATATCTAAAAATACAAGCCAGTTGATCTTTGCCCTCAGGCTCATTCGTTTACCTAGCCGACTAAATAGTTTAAAGAGAAACCCTTGCTTAGTTTTGGATATGACATTAGAGCTACTCATGCTGCATACCCCCACACTCAAACGATTATTGATAATCGACAATTGATATAGACACTAATCGCCTTTTGCCTTAAACCCAAAGTTTGCACAATGCCATTAAATCTATACCTTAAATTTATAAATTCGTCACATTATTTCCACAATCCTTTTATTAAAAAAATTTTACTAAGACTGTGTATTCCTTGATAGCCTATAATCGTAGTTCGATCAAGATTTTTGAAGGAAAATTGAATTTTGTGGTGAATGTAGAAAATTAGAGAGATAAACACTATGATATAAATATGACTAAGATGATGATCGCAAATAAATACTAGAGTCATCACGATGGAGAGGTGGGCAATAAGTGCATTCATTGTCTTTTTTCTGGTTAATGTTACTGGCCTCTATGGTAGCAATGCTGGGACGGTTTATTAAAATTCCGTATACCATTGCCCTAGTACTAACCGGCCTAATGGTAGGCTACTTTGGCTTATTGCCAGGTGTATATTTGGAACCGCATATCTTATTTGCCATTTTTTTGCCGCCTTTATTGTTTGAAGCCGGCATCAACATACATTTTCGACCATTGCAACGTCAGTGGAAGATCATAGGCGTATTAGCTGTTTTTGGGACCTTAATTTCTACCCTAGTCGTCGGATATGGTATTCATTATTTTTTAGGTTTGCCGATTTTAGTTGCCTTGCTGTTTGGGGCAGTGATTTCACCGACTGATCCGATTTCGGTTTTAGCGATATTTAAGCGACTGGGGGTTAATGAACGGCTGTCGATGATTGTAGAAGCAGAGAGCTTATTTAATGACGGCATTGCAGTGGTCATGTTCGGTGTGATCCAAAGTGTGATAATTACAAGCACCTTTTCTTTATCACAGAGCCTACTTACGTTCATTATCGCTGTCTGTGGCGGGGTGGTGATCGGTATAATTATTGGGGCTTCTGCCTCCCTCATTACTAAAGAATTTGACGATCATCTCTTAGAGATTACGTTGACGACTATAGTGGCGTATGGTTCATACTTAGCAGCAGAAAGTGTGCATGTATCTGGCGTTATTGCTGTGGTGGCAGCTAGTCTGGTTATGGGCAACTATGGCTTGCCGCGAGGAATGTCACCTGCTTCACGCCTGGCAGTCATATCATTCTGGGAATATGCGGCATTTGCTGTCAACTCGATGGTGTTTTTATTGGTTGGCTTGGAAATAACCGTCATGCCGATGGTTGCTAATCTAAATACTATTTTGGTTGCTTTTGGTGTCGTTTTGGTCGGGCGAGCAACTTCGGTCTATAGCCTCTCAGCGTTATTATCAGCCTTTGGGCAGTTTATTCCCGCTCGGTGGAGACATGTGTTGGTTTGGAGCGGGTTGAGAGGGGCGTTGTCCATGGCTATGGTGCTTGGTATTAGCACAGCGGTACCGGAAAGAGAAATACTGGTGCCGTTGATTTTTGGAGTAGTCTTGGTTTCTCTGATGGGCCAAGGGTTAACAATTGGGCCGTTGATTTCAAAGCTAGGGTTAAGTCGTAAAAAAGGTGATTCTGCAGAGTATCAGCTTTTGCTAGGCGAAAATGTATCGCTGGGGATAGCCGTGGAAGAGCTCGACCGCAACGTTAAGCAAGGAGGGATTTCACAATGCACTCGCAACGAAATGGTACAACGACTCGCCTTAAGGCAGCAGGAGATCGAAGAAGATATTTCTAAGCTTCATATGTCGGATGAAACGATTGCCGCAGATGAAATGAAAAAAGCCGAGCGCGTTGTCTTACTGGCCCAAAAAACGTCCTTTATCAGTTCTGCCCGCAACGAGGTTATCGACTGGAGTGTCGCAGCCAAATTGATAAGTAAGTTGGAGGAAGAGCAGGAAATAAGAGAAAAACACATTCACGATTCGCAATAGACATGAGGCAAGGCTGGCGCGCAATTAATGCGTCCAGCCTTTTTCTCTATATAAAACAAGCGAAACAAGGGGACAGGTACACTGTTTCAAAACAGTGTGCCTGTCCCCTTGTTTCACCTTTGTTTCACTTACCTGCGAGCCCTTACAAGACGGATAGCTAAATACAGCCAAGCCAGGTGCACCACGAGTGCTAGACCCATTGAAGTAAGATTCGCAGGATATCTGACTAGCTGAGAAGTCCAGTAAAACGGTATGAACGCTGAGATATTGCTTACCCATTTTAAATCTAATAAATCGGCCATTGCAGCGAAAACAAAGATATTAAGCCCTTTAGAATAGGTCAATCCTTGAACCTTGTTGTCGGCTAGAGAAAACATAATCAGAGAGACCACTACACTTTGCACACCACTCAATAAGGCAATGAAGGATACTTGGATCACGGACAACTCGACAATCGCTAAGATGAAGCAACTCAATATCGTATAGGGGATACATAAAGCAAATGGTATAAATAATCGGTTAGCAATATACCCTGCATAGCCTATCGGCATTACAGACATAAGTTCATAGATACTCTCGTCACGCTCGTCAATCATCAAAAAGGCTGTAATGGTTCCCAGCATATATGGAGAAAACGTCAAACAAACCGCGAGAATGTAACCATAATAAGGGCCCAGTGTAAACTCAGTTCGTTCAAGCATTGGTTCTCCAAGGGTTAGAAAAAGTTTTACTGCTGCCAAGGCTATAAACGGTACCAACATAAACAACCGTAAAACCGGGTCTCGCATCAGCCTCCTAATATCAAAGGAAAACGCTTTAGTGTTCATTGATAACCCCTCCTGCAACTAGTCCATCTAGTTTTCGCTATGAACTCTTAAGGCTAGCTTATAAATGGCGATATCCCACACGCCTATGACCGTTAGATAGAATAAGGCCTCTTGCCAGGTTATTCCCAGAAATATGCCAATCGTAAGCTTTAACCCGGCGACATTCGGGAGAACAGAGAAGATCCACGAGTAAGGAAAACCCACAACGGCTATGCATGGAATGGACGTCAGCAACAGAAACGGAATCATTTTGAGGAAATATTGATTGATCGATCGAGAACCCACGGTAACCAAAAATCCATACAGTGTGAAGAATACCGATAAACCTAAAATCGTAACGGTTAGTAAAAGCCAGTTCACGTCGCTGTAATGAGTGATAACTGCAATAACGACTGAAGCGCATATCGATAATAAGCCGAGTGTCACAACCTTTGAGATAATATACTCCCGCGGAGATAAGGGAGTCACCGCTAAATAGTCCAAGATCCCCTGCTGCTTTTCGAGCATGACGATTCCCCCAATGAAGAAGAAACCCAGCATTGCAGGATCGGAAAATACGATCAGAGCTAATGAATAATCCTTTGCCAAACCGCTTGGTATTTTCTGAAGAATAACAATGTATAAAACAGAGATGAGGGCGTAAACAGCATAGAATCCATGCTTAAACTGAAATTTTAGATCTGATTTCATCGCCGCGATAAGCCTCATATCAGTTCTCTCCCTGTCACTTTGATGAAGATATCCTCCAAGCTAGCATCTTGGCTGTGTATGCTCCTAATCTCCGTGTTAGAAATAATCTCTAAGAATTTTCGATTCCCGCTGAGCTGGTCAAGCACAAATTCGGAGGTGCCTTGTATACCGTGATTCATAAAGTCGACCTTGACGGTTTTGCGCCCGTATTTTAGCTTCAAGGCATAAGGACTGTCACAGAGCGATATCTGTCCATCCACTAAAAAGGCCACCCGGTCGCATAACTGTTCGGCAATGGTCATATTGTGCGTCGTCAGGAAAATTGTTTTGCCTTCCCCTTTCATCGTTAAAATGATGTCTTTAATAAGTTTTGCATTAACAGGGTCAAGCCCTGAGGTTGGCTCATCAAAAAACATCAGGGTCGGGTTATGCATAATGCTCCTAATAAAGTTCAGGCGCATTTTCATGCCCTTGGAAAATCCTTCTACTTTTTTATCCTTATCAGGCAACAGCCCTACCCTGTCAAGCAACGCATCAAGATCCTTGGGAGGATTCTGATAATATTGCGCGATAAGTTGTAAATTTTCTTTTGCTGTCAGCTTCAAAATATAGGTTAGGGAAGTCAAAGGCGACCCCGATCTTTTCATAGAAATCACGACCGAAGTCTTTACGTTCCTTTCCGAAAACTGTAATGCTCCCGTTATACCCTTTAAGAAACCCGATCAAAACTCTTTGGATGGTTGTTTTGCCTGACCCACTGGGACCGAGGAAACCGAAAACTTCTCCAGGGTGGATCCTGAAATCGATGCCTTTAAGTGTATTTCCCTTGGCCCCTCGATACTTATATTCCAAATTTTTAACGCTAAGCATCCTAGTTCCCTCCTAAAATAATCATCTGCTCATTATTAGATCAAGAGTTTATTCATTTTTACAATGACTAACTATTTTATAAGTGGTCGCTTCACTTTGTCATTCCCATAATCCCTAGGATGTAAAACAGGAACAAGTCGGCCATCATATCAAGCCGCTCATTTTCATCGAAAACGGTACGAAGTATCGTTATTATGCCATCGATAAGCTGTATCGAAATAAGCTCAACAAATTTCGGTTGAAAAATCATCGTTGGATTTTCAAGCTGCTCAAAATGCTCCAAGAAGTGGGCGCTGAGGAACTTAACAAATTCCCCCTTTGTGTGCTCATAGTTCGTTCCTGCGCTCATATCCAACATAATTAAAAACCTGTTCGTAAAGATGGGCTTTAATTCCGCTAAAAAGCTACGCAACGTTTTCTTCCACACAGCAAGATCGTCTGATTCACTGACATCTGCCATAACTTCACCATCATAGTGATTATTAAGCATATAGATAAAGGCATCGTGTTCGTGCTTTACAAGTTCATCAAACAAGGCTTCCTTGCTGTCAAAATAATGATACAAGTTGCCAATCGTCATACCTGCTCTTTTGGCGATCTGCCGCAAGGAAGCGTTACGATAGCCTTTTTCAAAAAACTCTTTTTCTGATTCGACTAAGATAGTTTCGCGCAACTCATCTTTTTTATATTGCATTAGTAATCACCTGCTCATTATTATTGTAATCAATTTATTGGTGGTTGTAAACTAGATTTTTTCACCTTATTTTCCATGCGTCAAGTGGATCACCAAACAACCCTGGTGATAAAAATAATATCCCCCATTTCACATGACAGCGAAATGGGGGGATGGACTACCTTGCTATATCTCGGATTAACCTACTGCGTCCGCCGCCGACAGGATTTTAACGATCTCGCCAGATAGAGATTTTAAAGTGATGTGATACGTAAAAAAGAGAATCATCTTTACATAACAAGAGGCATGGACAAAAATTGTCCATGCCTCTTGTTAAAATTTTATCTCCTTGAAACCCCAGTTCGCCAAGGACACCACTATCGATGCAAGGAGGGCAACTCCAAACCCTGGAACGTGAAAGCCTGGCACCAGTCCACTAGTAAGCATGATCATCCAAGTATTGATAACGAAGGTAAAAACTCCTAATGTGATCAGATTAAGTGGAATGGTCAAAATAATCAGCACTGGGCGAATCATCAAATTGACAAGACCAAGGATAATTCCAGCCCAAAAGATGTGCACAGGGGTTGTCGCTACTATAGGCAAAAACTGGGCCGCTATAAAAAAGGCCAATGTATTAATTAAAAATCGGTAGATCAGTCGTTTCATTTCTTCCCCCCCGTTCACTTTAAGCTTACTTTGACCTGAATCTCTCCAACTTCCACATCGACAACATCCAGCCCTTTATACCTAGTTAAATCTTTAATGATACTATGTGAAGCGGCAATAATGCCACTCGGGGAAATCATTTTAACCCAGCGCAGATGCTTGCTAGCCTTTTCGTCTTGGGGTACCGGAACCTGCCTTAAGGCAATCTCCCAAACCCAAGCTAAGTCCGTAAGGGCGTCTAAGAATTCATCTACTACCCAGATAGGGACTGGAAACGTGAACCTCCTGCGTTTTTGGACTTTGACCCGAACCATCAACAGCCTGGCTGATTTATTCCACACACACTTCCACCTTGATTCTTCCCTCTTCAGGGTCCGCAACTTCCACGTCGACAATCTTGCCATCGAGAGTCTCTTCTAAAATTCGAGCAAGTCCCTCAACATCCAGCGCTTGTAGATCAAGGCCCTTTTGCTCTAGCTCCGCGCGCTTATCTGCAGGAACAAAGCTCATTGCATATACCACCAGTTTAGAAGCGGAACGTATCAGACTTAAAGGAACATTTACATTGACCTTTAACGTTTTTTCTCCGATCACTCGAACTCTCAAGAAGCGCTCCCCAGTTGAGTTTATTCCTTTTTTTGCTAACTCATTTTCAACGTTCTGAGCCCCTTCCTTTTGCGAGTTTCCTTCCTCAATCGCCTTCAGTAGTTCCAGCCCTTCAACCGCTGTCAGTTTACCTTCATGAATCATCTCAAGAATCTTGATTTTTTCACTGCTCATTTCCCATACTCCTTTCCAGCCTTTTGATAGGTCCCTTCACGCCATCACAGCTTCTTGCCATCACGGCATCAAACCATTCATGGCGATGCTCTAATCTCGAACGTCCTGTTCGAGTCTTAGCTACTGTGACACTCGGCCATCCTTAGCCAGCGCCCTAACAACTCTTATATTTAACTTTTATCTTTGGATTCTTATTCTTAATTCTTAATCCTGTTTCCTCATTTGACGCGTAGCTTCCTGTGCTGATATTTCTCCCCGCTCAAGAGCCTCCAGGATCTCCTGCCTGCGTAGACTTTCCTCATGGAGGTTCATCTTTTCGTTTTCGGGGTCTTTTTCCTTAAAAGTCCCGTAACCAAGGGCCTCAATCACACTATCTAAGCGACCTCGTACCGTAGGATAAGAGATACCCAACTCTTTTTCAACCTCTTTGATATTCCCACGACACTTGATAAACGCTTCCACGAAGATTAACTGTTCAGTTGGAAGTCGACAAAACTTACACGAGCTAAATTCCCCTTCGATTTTCGTCGGACAGTAGGTGCAAGTTAGTTTGCTAATCTTCATTTCATGATCACACACTGGACACCGATGGGGCATCTTATAATCCAAGATCATCACCTCCTGCAAAGTTGCCTGAAGAGCTTCTATGCTTAAGATAATAAGCCTTTATATTAATAATGTCAATACTATGTTTAATATATTTAAGTATTTTATTAATATAATTGAGACTAGTAAATCTAGACCCTTTTTTGTTGTATAATAGGCTATGACTCAACTCTTAAACATAATGCAGCTAGCCTCCGGAGAGACTAGCTGCATTATGTTGGATAGAACTAATACATTGGAGGGATACAGATGCCCCAAATTAAGATGCGTGGAATCGAAACAGAGATTATCCGTAAACTAAGTAAGCAGTTGATCGACGAACTTACAGTACTGACACAATCTCCGAGGGACGACTTCACCCTCGAGGTGATTCATTCAACTTTTATCATGGATGGAAACGTGTCTCAGGCTATCCTTTCGTCGAGATCGCTTGGTTTGACCGTGGACAAGAGATTCAAGACCAAGTGGCTCAAGCCGTTAGCCGGTTACTCAACGAAGCTGGTTGCTTTAGGAGGAATGAAGAATGTTTAAGGATGCAGATAACAAAAAGGCACCGATTTTTAACCGATGCCTTCGAATAAGTAAATTTAGCTTTGTCCCATTTCCACAAGTTTCTTAGCCATACTCTCTATTTTCTCCAAACTATGGGCAATTTCAGACACATCAGTGGCATGATTTTCGGTTACCGCTGTCAGTTGCTTAATAGCCTCAATTAAAAGTCTCACAGAGGATTGCACCTCCTGAACATTACTGTCGATGGCTTTCGTAGAAGCATCAGTATCCGAAGCAAGCCTCCTAACTTCTTCAGAAACAATAGCAAACCCCCGTCCATGTTCACCCGCCCGGGAAGCTTCAATAGCTGCATTGAGCCCTAAAATGTTACTCTGTTTAGAAATTTTCTTGATTTTCTGGGTTAATTCGTTGGTTCTACCCATCTCTGTGTTCACGTGCTCAGTTTCATCGTCCATACTCCGAATCGTTGCCGCCAGTTCTTCCGTAGCACCTGACAAGTTTTGAGCTGAAGATGAAATCGTTACCACAGCCTCAAGTATTTCTTTACCAGTTGCGAAAAGATTATCATAAAGCTCAACGGAACATGCCATAGCAAGGCAACCAGCAATTTTCGATTTTTCAAAGATTGGGAGGGCGATACCGACAAAGGGAACCCCAAAAAGTTCTTTGGATACACGCCGTACAACGCGCTTTCCGCTCGTAAGAGCTTCCAAAACATTAGAGCCCGGTGTAGGTGGATTCCCAAGCTTGGCCTTAGTATCGATAGTTTTTCCCGGGTAATAAGCAACAATCTTTTCCATATCGAAAAGTGTAACGGCGACGTCATCATTGAAAAACTGCTGAACCTCTGGAACTATTAGCTGGTAAGCCTCGAATTTTGTCACTTCAATACCTCCGTGTTATTAGCATATACCCTTTATTTTAAACAAGATAATTCTCTTAAAGCTACCCTAAAAATCCTGTAGATAACTAATTCTAACTATATTCGACATTAACAGAACAAAACCTTTAATATTCGCGTTATAATCTCTCAATCTTGCTCGTTACGTTCACCGCCGATCCATCCGTGAACTTTTATCGTGAACAAAGATTTAAGGGCTGCGTGGGGAGCACTTGATTCCTTCCCACTGTTAAAAAGCCCGATGGCTCAGGGTATACTTAAATCATTAAAAGCTGTCATGAATTCCTGCTCTACACTCACAAAATCTCTTTGGGCAAAATCATGATCCATCGATTTTTGAGGTGCTGTTTCACATAGTTGATAATCCATGATGGCTTCAAATTCATAATGCAGCAGAGTGTCGTCGACATTTTCGATTTGCTTTAGCTCAACCGAGTTGCACCTTTGCCGAATATCCTCGGCTTTTTGCTTCCTGATAGCACTGAATTGAGTGCTGCGCTACGGAATAAAAATGGTCACAGTGCCCATTTGCCCTAGTCATTAGCGACAATGAGTGCGCTATATCCTCGATTTTGATGTCGTCTTTTATGGGTTGAAGTGGATAAAACTTAATTTTCGAATAGGTCAGTATGTAGTCAGACATTGTGCTTACCTTCCATTTCTTTTACTAAATTTAATAGGCATGTAATATGCAATTATTTTTCAATGTGATAAGTCTCTTGATTTATCTAATTATATCACTCTAACCTAACTCTGAAAATTACACAATATAAGTTCCTCATTTACTAGTATCAAATTATAGAAGGATTTAAGCCCTTTGATAAAGAATATTCTGATATTAATCGTAAAAAGGTTGGGGAGGTATAACGTATGAAGAATCTTTTTCAGCGCAATTGGTATACGGAGGTGCGCCGCAGCGACAATGGGCTGCTCAAGGCGAAAACCAGTTATGTTGATACTTACCGGGAAGCCGTGGCCCATCTAATCGTTGACGTGAATTCCTTTGTCATTCAAGAAGCTTTGTGGGAAGAACAGAGATCTACGGAACCCATCAATGCCCGTACTCTTCAGGTTACACCCCTGTGTGGATCTGAAGCTTACTTTAGTTCTGGTCCTGCACTCAAAGAAGCTGCAGCGTTTCTCAAAGACCCTCTGGCGGTTGCGTTATTTTCCGAAACCATAAAAGGGATTATCCAAGCTGAAACCTTTCTCCTAGACGAGCGCGGCTATACTTCTGAACAAGACTATGAAAACAAGTGGATAGACTTCTTTTCAGGCTCCTGTCGCTTCTTCAGTAGCTTGGATAGGATTACAAAGACCTGGTATGACCATGTTGGCGAGAGTAAACGAGATGGGAATTTATTTGTGCGGTTCAAGACCCAGAGCTTTTTTGATTTGGGGGAGAAGCGATATTTATTAACTGGGAATTTAAGTGATTCTTTCCACGAGGTCAATGTTAAGATTAAGCTAGACGGGTTTATGGTGGAAGAAGCTGATGGGATTCTTCTACGCGCTCCAGATCTAGTTTGCCGCGAAGCAGCTGCTTTACTTGTAAATCTGCATGGCATCAACTTACGGGAAGTAACGAGAAAAGAACTTGTGAGCATATTAGGTAAAGGGCAAGGATGCGTTCATGTGATTGATTCAGTTAGTGATTGCGCGTATATCATAGAGCACTTTAAGTTTTAAAGTCAGCTTTTTGTTAACAATTTTCAGCTAAAACCAATTATTTTTAATCCAATGAATGACGGGCTTAAGATCAACTTCTTCAGCCAATTCTATTAATTGGGAGATCTTTTCATATTCATCCAAACCGACCGATGTGAGCAAGAGAGGGTTTAGACGGAAATAATGATCTCCAAGGATCCGTGAGCTGAAATATGAATCAGCTTCCACTACCCCATCAAAAAGGACACTTAGTATAGGGAGTGGAGGAGTGGGATAAAGAGCCCATTCAAAAGCACCCCAGTGGGTAGTATCTGCTTTGATGGCGAGTGGACAATATCCCGTACCGAGGGAAAGAAGGACTACCTCATCGAGTTTCTGGTTGCCCGCTTCTTTGTCTACGGATAAGGCTATAGCAGCAGTGCTCGGGTTATTGGCAAAGACTCCACCGTCAATGTGCTTGTTGTGAGAGGGGAAATAAACCGGAGCCGCGCTACTAGACAGAGCGACATCTATTACCGTTTCATTCTGTGTGGGGGAGTTGGGAAAATTATTATAAAAGACCGGACGCCAAGGACCTCCAATGGTTCCAGTCACTGCGAATGATGGTACTAAAACTCTATGCCCAATAAGCTCCTTCAAACGCATATTTTCAGGAAAGACCTGCAACAGAGTTTCCTTAAGGTGTGTATTATCATATTTGGGCCGGAATACTTCCAAATGAGGTGGGGTAAAAATGAACTTGCAGTTTTCTTTTGAGTAAAGCTTGACAAGCTGTTCCGGACTTAAGCCGTAAGCCAGACCCAAAGCAATAAAGGATCCAGTGGAAGTTCCTGCAAAAAAATCCGTTGTCTTCAGTAACTGAGGAAAGACATGTTGGAGACGTTTTAATAGTACTGCTGTCAAGGCTCCTCTAACTCCGCCACCATCAAATGTTATAATTTTAAATTTTGGCATTTGAAGCACTCCTATCGATATATTTTTGAACATCCCTTCTTTAATCTATGTCCCACTAGTAGTAATGGTGATCCTTGGTCCGCGCTCGATAAAATTAAAAAAGTCCAAATCAGGGTTCTCTTTTCCCCGATAGGGACACTTCTACATAAGATAAAGAAACTTGGCTGGCGCCCACGAAGACACTGTCTTCGCACGTATTAGCCTTCTTGAAGACACTGTCTTCGCACGTATTAGTCATTCTGTCAGCCTTGGCGAGGCGGCCGCCTTAGTTGCACTTATGCTTCAGAAAGTATATAACGCAAGTTATACTTTCTGTTCAGTACTAAAAAACTCGCCTTTGGCGAGCTTTTTATTCTACTTTGTTCTACTTTTTGTTTTTCTTTTTTTGATTCACCATAACTTTATTGGCAGGAACGCAGAGCCGCTTTACACGGTATATTTTAGAAAAACCTAACGGAATGCCTGAGCAGACTATTGGCGTTAGCGAGAGATAAGCTTGTTCTTAGCAGCTGCAAGCATAAGCCCCAGTGAGTTAGCAGGGGGACCTAAGTATTTTCGACCCTTGAGGAATAGATCTTCAACTCGAATCTCTGTTAATTTGTCTAGTGTTACCTGTAGGGGATTGCTATCCAGTACGACAAAGTCAGCTATCTTACCCTCCCTCAGAGTGCCTCTATTGACTTCGTCAAAAGACAGCCGAGCCGGCCAATGTGTATGCATTCGCAGAGCATCCAGCACTGATATTCTCTGCTCAGGGTTTGGGTGCTGGCAAGCGGCAAAGATGGCATGCATTGGATTAGGCAACGTACAGGGAGCATCAGAACCACCAGCTATTGTCAGCCCGTGCTTTAACATGCTTTTGAGAGGGATCAGGTCATTGACCCGTTGGCCGAGAATTTCTTCTAGATAATCAGTAGGTTCCTGCTCCCAGTGAAGAAATGGGGATTGAACGGCAAAGTGCAGTCCTAGTTTGGCTGCTCTCTCCAGCAAAGACGGTGGGATCAGATCCGCATGTATAATAATATGACGGTGGTCACTTCGCGGATAATCAGTCAGAGCCTCTTCATAAGCCACGACTGCTTGTTCAACAGCAGCATCTCCGATGGCATGCATTGAAACCTGAAGTTCTTGCCGATTAGCCCTTTTAACGAAGTCAGATACTGTTTGTTGTGTATAGGCCAGTACACCTTTATTATATAGATTATTGCTATAAGGTTGACTAAGGGCTGCATCCTCTGAACCGAAACAACCATCTAAAGCCGTAGCAAAGCAGCCACCGATGCGCGGCATTTTTCGTTTCTGAACTTTATCAACGTTCATTGTCTGAAAATAGATACGGAAATTTTGGGGCAACCCATATGCCGCCACCCGCATCATGTCCACATCGATATCCCGTGGGAATCCAACCCCTTCAACAGTATGAACTAAACCGATCCCTCTGCGTGCTAAATAATCTGCACCGTGGATTAGATTCTTAAGAATAGTAAAAGGCGAAACAGATCCTGTTATGTAATTAACGCCATCGTAAAATGCTTGGTGGTATAACCACCCAGTTTTCCGGTCAAATCCTAGGCTTTTTTGGACTGCGTCAGGAAACTTGGCTAGTAACGCTGTGTTAGCTACGGCTGCATGTCCATCGTACTTAACCAGCAAGAGAGGAAGGGTTGTAATCTTATCTAAATCAGCACGTTCCGGAAGCCTCTTCTCCTTTACAGTATGAGCAGAGCAACCAAACCCTAGGATGAGTTTTTCCTGAGGGTTATTTCGACGGTACCCGTTGATAAGGTCTTCCATTTCGTAAAAGTCACGAACAGTACGGACATCTACGGTAGACAGAAATAAAGAGAATGAGGCAAAGTGGAGATGGGAGTCCGCAAAGGCAGGCACAACGCATTTTCCGCCCAGATCCACCCGTTCCTTAATTCCTACATATTCATCGGGTAGCCGGTCCCCAATAAAAACGATCTTACCTTGGTCCTCTATCAAGACTTGAAAGACCCTATTCTTATCCTCACAAGATATAAACTCCCCGTTTTCATAAAGCCTCATTGTGTCACCTACCTATACTTGCTCATTTTTCCGCATGTAACTATTCACCACAGCTAATGATTCACTCCTTTCTTTTTCGCCGAACTTCCAACTTTCCCTTCCACTAATTACTAATTATTCAAAACAATTTTACAACTTAAACCATTTTTAAATGATTTGTCGACTGCGGGAAGGATAGGCTCCAACTTTAGAGCACCATATGTAGAGGCAGCTGAATTAGCTGAATCAATATATTACCCAGGGGACTTAGCACGCACTGGTTTATACACTTTTTCTCCAACGTGGAAAAAAGTTCTGTTACAGTGGTTTTACGATAACCAAGACAGTAAAACGGGCTATTGGATTCCCAAATTGAGGAGCAGTGGAGAGCGGTTGAATTCAGGAGATTTAGTCTCTACAGAAAAAATCATCAAGTTGTCAAGCAATAAGCTTATAAAAGAAGGGGTAAAGGCAGCGCCATCAGTTCTTGGAAAAGCATCCAAAGGATTGATAAAGGGCACAAAATTTCTTCTGGCTCAATAAGTGTGAAAAAACCATTATTGGTTAAGTGGAGGCTGACATGTTCGTTTTATCAATTCTTGGTTACATTCTTCTGGGTATTGGGTTGCTGGTGACCGCAATTATACTTATCCCCTATCATTATCAAGCTTCTGGAGAGAAATTGGATGTGCTACAAACCAAACTCTCAATATCCTGGCTTTTCGGCGGGATAAAACTAAATTTCAAGCGACAATCCAAACAAAAAACGGTTTTTCTTACCGTCTTTGGTTTAAAAAAGTTTAATATGAAGCAGAAATCCACTCGTGTACCTTCTGAAAAGGACAAAGAACATAGCGATAAAGCAAAAATTATTAAACGTAAAAAACTTCGAAATAATTCTAATTTCATTAAATTCTTAAGGGTTAACATCCTTAAAAAAGTTTTAGCGACTATTCTTAAGCTATTCAAATACTGTCAGCCTAAAGAGCTATCTATTGATGCCAAAATTGGTTTCGATAACCCGATGTACACCGGCTTGATGTGTGCATTTCATAGTCAACTCTATGCACTGTTTGATAAAAAGGATATTAACATACAACCAGTTTTTGACGTGGAAATCCTAGAAGGACGATTTTTGATTGGTGGGAGAATCTGGCTGCCCTATCTAATACTAGTTATGATAGAGTTCCTGATTACGAACCCAATTAGGAATATATTAATGGCTCAGCTTAAAACAAAAATCAAAGGAGGACTTCAATATGTCAGATAATTTTAGTATTAATGAAAGCATCTCTACCCTCTTTGAAAAACTAGAGGACTTCGTCAGAACTAAAACAGTAGTTGGTGAACCCTTTACTGTAGGTGAAACGACCATCATTCCATTCATCGATATTAGTTTTGGTCTTGGTACGGGCGGCGGTGGCGGAACGGATGAAAAAGGCAACAAAGGTACCGGGGGCGGCGCAGGCAGCGGTGCGAAGATTTCTCCGTCAGCGATCCTTGTCATCAAAGGAGATAACGTTGAGTTACTACCGATCAAGAAAGCAGGCAGCTTAGAAAAACTGATCGATATGGTTCCTGGGATTGTGGAAAAAGTCAAGGACCATAAATGCTGCGAATAATCGCTAGCTATTTTGATTGCTAGAGGATCGAAAGAAGCAAGGGAACCGTCCCCTTGCTTCTTTTTAATACCTACTTCATGTTTCTATTTGTTGCTTCTTTTTATTAGCCGATGACTTTACCGGAAATGTTAGCGGGACCAGTGATGGTTATAGTTCCTTGAGCAGTCTGAAGGTTACGAGCAAGTAATCGATAAACATGATGACCAGCAGCTACATTCGTTAGAACGGCTTGGAACGTAGTCAAATTCTCTAGCGGTGAATCTGATCCATCTTGAATCGACTCTTGGTTGATTGATGCGACTGGTATACCATCTTGATGAATCGTGAGCTCAATAATAGGTTGATCCGGCGGCACTGGACTCACACCCGTCACGTCCCATCCAATCGTTGTTAGCAATTCAACAAAGTTTATTGGTTGAGCTACAAACAGACCAAATTCTAAAATTATTTGGTCAATACCAGTGAGCACAATAGCGGACGAATTTGCAAAATTTGTCAGAATACTTCTATTGTAGTTTAAGAGAGCCATTTTTATCCTCCTTAATTTGATTTGAGTTAAGTTGCTATGGTTCAAATTTTTATCTTCTCAGTTTAATATATGAAACGAAAACAGATTGGGACATGTTTTAAAGGGCAAATAAGAAAATAATTTAGCTTCTTCCAAGCTATACAGATGAAACTTCATGATTTGACATGGTCAGGTGTATAACTTGACTCCTTTGGAAGATCAGAAGGACAGTAAAAAGCACGTTGAAGTGACAATCAACGTGCTTCTCGTATTGTATTAAATATCTACTGTGCCTTTACGCAGATATTGATCCATTACTTCGCTTGGAACTAAGCTTCCACCAGTCGCCCAAACAATATGGCTAGCTTGGTCCATTTTATTCTCGAGATCGAATTTCTTTAAATACTCAAGGCCCGCATCGGCCTGTAATAGTCTTGCCGGTCCGGGCATTCCAGCAAGTGCAGAAGGTTCAAGCCGGAGGTTCTCGGCATTATTCAGGGCCTGAAGCAAGCTGAAAAGTTCCTCGTCTTTAATGGTGTAGGCGCCACTCAGTATCGGTTCAAGCACTGTTCCTACGAAACGCGAAGCTCTACCTACGGCTAATCCATCGGCTTCGGTCTTATTATCTAGACCGATATCCTGGACCGAGATTTGATCATGAAGGCCGGTCGCCAGACCTAAAAGCATGCACGGGGAATGAGTCGGCTCAGCGAAGAAGCAATGGACATTCTCTTTGAAGACTTGCTTTAAGCCATAGGTTATTCCCCCCGGTCCACCCCCCACACCGCAGGGAAGATAGACAAAGAGTGGATGATTCGAATCCACGGCAATCTTCATCTCGTCCAATTGTTTTTTTAAACGATAAGCAGCTACAGCATAGCCTACAAATAAATCACGAGAGTTCTCGTCATCGACAAAATGGCAGTTTGGATCTTTCTCAGCTTGCTTTCTCCCCTCTTCGACCGCTTTGCTATAATCCGAGCCGTACTCGACTACTTGGACTCCCTTGGAACGGAGAAGTTCCTTTTTCCATGACTTGGCATCGGAGGACATGTGGACTGTGACCTGGAATCCGAGTTTTGCTCCGATTACGCCAATACTTAGGCCTAGGTTCCCCGTCGATCCTACTGCGATAGAGTGACCGGAGAAGAATTCTTTAAACTTTAGTGTATTTAAAATTGAATAATTGTCATCCAGTTCCATTATACCTTGCTTAATCGCAAGGTCTTCAGCGTGCTTAAGGACTTCATAGATTCCGCCTCGAGCCTTGATCGAGCCGGATATCGGGAGGTGGCTGTCACATTTAAGCAAGACACGCCCTAAGATTTTTAAGTCGTAGTATTTTTCCAGATATCCCTGCATATCCGGGATAGGTACAAGGGACGATTCAATGAGCCCTCCGGTGTCTTGGGTTTCTGGGAAGGCTTGCGCGATGTAGGGAGCGAAGCGAATGAGCCTCTCCTCCGCCTCTAAAATTTCTTTTTCCTGAATTGGAACATGGTTTTTGGATGTCTTGTATTTTGGATTGGTCCAGAAAACCTCTTGGGTAGAGATCAGTTTATTCAGTAATGGAAATTCTAACTTCCACTCAGTAAGTGTTCTGCCAAGGATAACATTGTTATTCAATATTCATTTCCCCCTTTGCTTTTCCTCTAATCAATCATTGCCTATTATATCCCCCCAAAGGGGCTAAAAACTTCTCTTGGTTATCAGAATAACACAAATCCCTTTATCCGTGTTACTCAATCCTATGATTTGATGCTTTGCTCAATAAAGGAGAAATCCACCAAGATCTCTAAGAAACTGTACCACACAGCCAAAAATCACCTTGTTTTAATCCTATACTTTTTATTGTTATTAACACAGAATACTGCCCCGCACATATGCTACAAGGGGGTGTATTATATGCGGGCGCTCAAACGCGGTTCCAGAGGTAGTGATGTCATGGAAATCCAGAGCCTCTTGGCAAAGATGGGTTATAATCTTGGTTCCATTGACGGGATTTTTGGCCTTCGAACCGAGGAAGCAATTAAACAGTTTCAAAGAGATTACGGTCTAAGTGCGGATGGTATTATAGGCTTGAATACTCATACAGTGTTACAAAAGTTTCTCTTAGGTTATGAGAATTATACCACAATATATGGAGACACCTTAAGTAGTATTGCTCAAAAGTATCGTATCAATCTCGAATTATTACTTACTGCAAACTCGGGAATTGATCCCTTTAATCTCCTAATTGGTCAGGTGATTAAAGTTCCCTATGCTTTTGATGTCGTGGATACCAATATCAACTATACCTACGAAATTATGGAGAGAGATGTGCAGGGCTTAAAGATTCGCTATCCCTTTATCGAAGTTGGGATAGCAGGTAAAAGTGTGCTCGGAAAAAACTTGTACACCCTCAAGCTGGGGAATGGACCAGTGGAAGTCTTCTATAACAGTGCCCATCATGGCTTGGAATGGATAACATCTCCCCTCGTGATGAAATTTACCGAGAACTTCGCCAAAGCTTACGCCGAGGGGCAAAAGATACGTGACTTTGATCCAAGAGATATTTGAACGAAAAGCACCATTTACATTATGCCTATGGTTAATCCTGACGGGGTCGACTTAGTTCTTCAGAGATTACAAAGGGATAATCCCTTTTATAATCAACTAATTGCTTGGAACAAGGGTCGAATGAACTTTGGAGAAGTGTGGCAAGCCAACATCCGAGGGGTCGATTTAAACCACAATTACGATGCTTCCTGGGAACTTTCTAAACAAGCTGAAGCTACTTACGGGGTATACGGTCCTGGGCCTACTAGGTTTTCCGGACAATATCCTGAGTCTGAACCCGAATCAAAAGCCGTGGCGGACTTTACCCGAAACCATAACTTTAGACTAGTACTTGCATACCATAGCCAAGGTGAGGTGATTTATTGGACCTACCAGAATAAGACTCCACCTGAGGCTCGGCGCATTGGCGAAGTTTTCTCGATATTAAGTGGTTATTCCCTGTCGCAAACGACTGGAATTACATCCTACGCCGGCTACAAGGATTGGTTCATCGATAAGTATCGACGACCTGGTTACACGATAGAAGTAGGTCTGGGTAGAAATCCTCTTCCAATATCCCAATTCAGGAAAATTTATCGAGATAATGAAGCGATATTACTGGCAGCTCCAAATCTGGCTCGATCTTGAAAACGCGAAGAACCTAGAGATTTAAAATTACAAATAATTTATTTGTGTACGATTTAAGTCAATCGATCTAACACACCAATGTTTCCAGTTAGCTCTTGAACAGGCCAGAAAATGGTCGAGTAAAGCTCCCCATGCATGGGTTTAACCCTACATTAGGGAGCTTTCAACCTATCCAGAGAGCTCATAGAAGACCCAGTGCCCGTTTTCATCAAGTAGCATCAGGGCAAATTAAAAAAGGTAGTATACAAGAAACAGGAGTTACTTGGATAGCTACCTTTTTTTAATTTTTATCCACGTTCGAGACTCCCACTTCTTGTAAGTGGGTGTTCCTTATCTGCTTCGGTGACGATAGTCTCCAGTGGAGACTATCGCCGTAGCCGCTGATCCCGAAAGGAAGACTTCGCGGCGAAGGAGGTAGAGTCCATCCTACGGCGCAAAAGTATTCATCAGTGGCTCTGCGACTTCGGCATAAGTCTCCACTGGAGACTTACGTCACCGAAGTCTCGATGTTCAGCTTTAGCTGAACGAGTTCACTTGAAAGAGATTGTCACGAATTAGTTGCTGTTACTATCATCTCATTCATAATAGCTTTTCGAGCGGGCCATTAATTGTTTTTAAGATACGAATAAACTCTCTATAGTCATCTTGATTTAAATCAGATATGAAAGCCTTATTTGCATTATCGGAAATTTTGATGAGTTGTTCAAGGACACTTTCGCCTAACTCTGTGAGGGTTATGCTATAAGTCCTACGGTCATTTAGATCAATATTTCTAACCACATATTCTTTTTTCACTAGCAAGTCCAAGATCCTTGTTACGTTTGTTTTATCTTTAAGACACGCATGGGCTAAGTCAGTTTGCGATGCCCCTGGATTATGATACACAGCATTTAGGATTGCCCATTGTTCTGTTGTGACATTTAAGTGATTGTCTTTTATTAACTTACTAAAATAGGATTTCATATGATGGTTTGTTTTAGCAACGATAAAACCCAAGGAATCATCTATATTAAAATCTTTCATATATTCCCCTTCTTCACTCATAAACATCTAAAGGTTATAATAACACAAATCTAGAGTAGAGCAAATTAAAGAGGCAATAAGCCCGATCTTCCTGAGTTAGATCCTTTCTGCAATTTGCAACCAGGTTTCTTTGGTTAAGAAGCTTTCTTCCACTTGATCTTCTAACTCCAAAAACCGTTTAAATGTTAGGCTAAAGGAAAGGATATCTTTGTCGATAAATTTTCGGGCCGATGGATCAGTTAGCCCTAAAATTGTTTAAAGCCTAAACCCACGGCTCCGCCCCCACAACCAGGAGTTTTAGTGTCAAACATTACGCTCCGACCCTTAGTTGCAGCATTTAGCATTGAGATAACACAGCCCCACTTTCCCTCCTGAAATTGTAGAGCCCCCTTAGGTTTTAAATCTGTGCGAAATACAGCAATGGGTTGGGTTTTCAGTTTAATGGCATTGGCGATCTTGCTTTTCATTTTAACGCTCCCTCCATATAGTTTATTTAATAGTTTATTTCAATATTTATGTTCAATATATTGTAGTTATAACAATTGTAGATATAGCAACCCTATTTGTCAATTATTTTTTTGCATAAACCATCGCATTCCATACTTAGCACTGTAATACTAGTAGAATAATTTGGTATGATATGAGAGTAAAGAAAGCGCTCTTTTATGAACATAGTCATAGCATCTTCATAACTCTAGGAGCTGACCACATACTCATTACAGAAATCTGTGAATCCTGAAAAAATACCAAAAGGGGGATAAGGTTAATGTCCAAATTCAGTGAAATTAGTCCAGAACTTTTTGAACAAAGTCCGTTTAAGTTAATAGGTAAAGATTGGATGCTTATTACTGCTGAAAAAGATGGAAAGGTTAATACAATGACTGCCTCTTGGGGTGGTTTTGGTGTAATGTGGGCAAAAAATGTTGCCTACATTGTCCTCCGCCCCCAACGCTACACAAAGGAGTTTATAGATAACTCAGATACATTTTCCTTATCTTTTTTAGATAACAGCTTCAGAACTACATTGAATTATCTTGGCACAAAGTCTGGTAGAGATGAGGACAAAATTAAAAACTCTAATTTAACTGTTCTTCATACCAATAATATTCCGTACTTTGAAGAAGCAAATATCGCCATTCTGTGCAAAAAACTTTATGCACAAGAGTTTAAACCCGAGTGTTTCATTGCTCAAGAACTTAACGAAAAATGGTATCCTGATGTGGATCATCACACCTTATATATTGCAGAAGTTACAAAAATCCTTATTAAAGAGTAAAAAGGGCGGAAGCAAAACTTGCTTCCGCCCTTCTTATAGCGGGCCGATTGCTGCAATAGTGTGCGCGACATATTCCCTTAATCTCATCATAAGAAAGACTAAGGGAATCCTCATGGCTATCAATCCGGCTCACAGAGCCTACTATCAGCTGGCTACCAACAGCCATCTGATCTTAAGCTTCCTATCATCAAGGTTTTCCTGTAAAATAGGGTACAGCTAATAAAGTCTCGAAACTCCACTATTTAAATACAGGAGTGATACCCTTTGAAGAATCAGGGCAAATTAATCAACACCGAGTCACTTAGCCAACCCTCGAAACGATACACCCGACGTAAATTTATTGGCCTAGGCCTATTAGGTACTCTAGGCTTAACAGGGGGTTATTTTACTATAGATAATGCGTTACAATGAGACAAAAGAACCGGACAAAAACTAGTCAAACCCAACTATATCCCTACTCCTAACAAATGGTCAAACCATGAAGTCACGGTCGCTTGGCTTAGTCATGCCAGTTTTCTAATTAACTTCTTTGGTACAAGAATCCTTATTGATCCTGCCCTAAACTCACATATTGGTATAACTCCGCTAGGTAACTTTACAATAGGGCCAAGTCGTTACATCGCTTCAGCCTTGAGCAGTGACGAGGTGGGGCCTATCGATTTATTACTTGTATCACATGCTCATACAGACCACTTCGATTATCCCACCTTACGCAGGTTACAATCACCCGATACTCTGGCAGTTACTGCCAAAAATACCCTTCCCTTGTGGAACGGTATGAAATTCCAATCTGTTGAAGAAATGCACTGGCAAGACAGTAAGTCTTTCGCCGGAGTTAAGGTCAGGGCGATAGAGGGCCAACACTGGGGAGCTAGAATACCCTGGAAAAAAGGGATGGAAGCGAACAGTTTCCTATTATCTAAAAACGGGATCAATCTATTTTTTGGAGCCGATACGGGCTACACAGAACTCATTCAACAACAACTAAGTGGGATACCAATTGACTTGACGATAATGGGTATTGGCGCCTACTCTCCTTGTTTCTCTTTTTGGGCGCTAAGCACAATTTACGCCTAGAGCAGTCCAAGTCTGTATTCCGACGATTCCATCTCGCAATAGTTTCGAAGTATTTTGAAAATTAATTACAGCTGTTCTAGTAATGGGTCCAAAAATCCCATCGATATTGCCTTCATAGAATCCCCTGGTCTTAAGAAGTCCCTGAAGTCTCGTTACAGCCGGTCCAGTACTTCCTTGTGCAAGCGTCGGGCAGTTATTGACCGGTGGTGTATTACAATTTACGCCCAATGCAGTCCAAGTCATTCTACCGACAATTCCATCCTGCACTAGTCCCTCGCTCTTCTGGAAGGCAACCACAGCTACTCGAGTCATGGGTCCAAAGATTCCATCAATGCTTCCAGGGGCGAAACCGGCTGCTGCCAACCTTTGTTGCAATATTTTAACGCTAGCACCCGAGGAACCCTGTTTTAATAAAGGACATTGCGATATGTTGTTATTCAAATTAAAGCCCTCCCTTTCTTGGCTAATATATGTAGAATCGACTAATCATGTTAATTGTCCGCAATTGATCTACTATATAATATTTAAATTTTGATATGTTTTTGTCAACGGCCGGCTAGCAAGTTTTAAAAGAGTATTGAATCCAGCGAAAACAACTCCCTCAGAGCGCAATAAGCACTTCTGAGGGAGTTGTTTTGACCTAGCTCTCGAGCCTCCTCTAGGCTATACCGGCCATCAGGAGTCCCAGATTACGTTCATTTGTTTCCTCAACCGGCATAACCTTCATAACTCTGCCCTCATAAAGCACTGCTATGTTATCACATAGGCTCATCAGTTCTTCGAGATCCTCAGAAATCAATAAGACTCCAATACCGTTCCTACGGGCTTCCAGGAGTTTGCTATGCAAATATTCTGTCGCCCCAATGTCCAGTCCTCGGGTAGGATAAGCAGCTACCAGCGCTACTGGACTACGGGTAATCTCCCTGGCTAGAATGACCCGTTGGATATTGCCGCCGGACAGACTGCTTGTAGGAGTTTCCAAGTCAGGTGTTTTGATTCCGTACTTATCTACCAACGATGAACTGTGGGAGCTAATTGCCCGGTTTTGGAGAAGTAGATGTTTGGCAAAAGGAGGCAAGTGGTGATCTTTCAGAATAACGTTTTCCCAGATACTAAAGGAAGGGATGGTTCCCACATGAAGCCGATCTTCTGGGATATAACCCAAGCCCTGGTCAATGATATGAGCTGGTGACATTTTGGTGCTTTCTTTGCCGTTTAAACTAATTTTACCTTTACTTAGTTTTCTCAGTCCAGCGATCACCTCAGCAAGTTCTTTTTGCCCATTACCTGAAACTCCGGCAATTCCTAAGATTTCTCCTTCTCTGATCGCGAAAGAAACTCCAGCCAAAGCCTCTGTTCCTTTATCCCCCTGCGAAAAAACATTCTCAAGCTCTAATACAGTCTTACCCGGCGAAAACGTTCCTTCCCTTTTACAGGGAGCCATTTCTCTTCCCACCATTAACTGCGCGAGAGCTTCCTGCGAAGTTTCACGGGTCAAAACATCGGCGCACACTGCCCCATCCCTAAGGACGGTAACCCTATCACTTAAGGCCATTACTTCATGTAATTTATGGCTTATTATAATGATCGAGTTTCCCTGGGCGGCCATGTTTCTGAGCAACTGAATTAATTCGTTGGATTCCTGGGGCGTGAGTACCGCTGTCGGTTCATCCAGGATCAATAGATTGGCACCGCGATAAAGCGCTTTGATAATCTCTACGCGTTGCTGTTCCCCAACACTTAACTGCCAGACATAGGCATCGGGATTGATGGCTAAACCATAGGTGTCCGTAATTTCTTTAATCCTTTTAGCGGCCGTTTTAAGATCCACTAAGAACGTCTTGGATAGCCCTAAAATAACGTTCTCACAGACGGTAAGTGTCGGCACCAGCATAAAATGCTGGTGCACCATACCAATCCCGAGCGCAATAGCGTCTTTAGGAGAATTAATATTGACTTGTTTACCATTTAGCAAGATCCTACCTGCATCAGGCCGGTAAAGGCCGTAAAGGATATTCATCAGAGTGGTTTTGCCTGCTCCGTTTTCACCCAGAATGGCCAGTACTTCACCGGATTTTATTTCAATACTAACATTATTACTACATAGGACACCAGGAAAACGTTTGGTGATTCCAGACATCTGTAAGTTTTCAATCTTTTCTACCATTTGTACTCACCCGTTATTTCTTCGGTAATTCCACTTTTAGTTTTCCGCTGATAATGTCCTGCTTAGCTTTTTCTACTGCAGCTTTGGCCTCAGCAGGGATCTTATCTGCCAATTTTTCATTGTACTTTAATACAATCGTTCCGTCAGCTAAACTCAGGGTTAAGTGTTGTCCACCAAGAGTTCCCGTTTTTCTTAATTCAATAATTTTACCAACAATCTTCTCCCAGTTATACACTTGGGCTGCTAAAACGTGGTTAGGAGCAATATTGCTTTGGTCCATATCCGTTGAGAGCCAGTATTTGCCCTCGGTTTCGGCAACTGCTCTCAAGGCTCCTACAGCCTGCTGAGAGGAACCAGTGATGATGTCAGCTCCGGCACTCATATGGGTTTTGGCCATATTGCCTGCCCCCACGATATCATTAAAGGAGCCCGTATAAGAGATACGCGATTTTACATCTGCTTTACCCGCTATCACACCTTGCTGTACACCATAGTTATATTTTACTGCATCACCGGATTCTACGGGTCCAACAATTCCCACTATACCCGATTTGGTCATCATGGCTGCGAGCATACCTAACAGGTAGCCACCTTCTTGGGCCTGTGGATCATAAGCAAAAACATTGGGATGAGTGGCGAAACCGGTGCCATAGGCAAACGTTGTTTTAGGGAAGTCCTTGATAATTTCGGTTAAGACGCTTTGGTACTGGGAGCCGTGGGCAAAAATAATATCATACCCTTGGGTTGCATACTGGCGGATAGCAGACCCTGCGTCTACAGCATTCCCCAACTTTTCGCTGATGGCGACCTCCACTTTGTCTTCACCCATGGTTTTCTGAACGGCTTTCAAGCCTTCCACCATGGACTGGCCCCAAGCTAAATCATCTACAGTAGCCGGAAGCACAAGCGCGATGCGGATCTTTTCCACTTTTGGAGCCTCAGGAGCAGGGGTAGGAGTCGATTGAGCGGTCGGTTTGGTGCCACAACCACTTAAAGCTAAGAGAGTAAGGGCAGCCAACAATAAAGTAAGTACTCTTTTTTTCATGTCTTTTTCCTCCTTAAATTTTCTCTATAATTAACCTCTGGTTCCGCGCTGAAAGGGCTTACCCAGTGCTGCTGGGGACCAGACGCGTCCATAGGAAATTGCTAAAGCAATAATTGTGACCATGTACGGTAAAATGACGGCCAATTCGTAAGGGAAATTGATCCCCAGCACTTGAACCATGCTCTGAAAGGAATCCGCCAAACTAAATAAGAGAGAGCCAAGCAGAATACCCCAGGGACTCCAGCGTCCGAAGTAAACTAGGGCAATGGCGATAAAACCTCTGCCTGCTGTGATATTGTCAGCATACATATTAGCCTGTCCTATTGTTAAGAAAGCCCCAGCCAGAGCGGCCAGCATACCGCCCACAATCAAACATTGATATCTAATAAGTACGACACTAACCCCCAGGGTGTCCGCTGCCTCTGGTTTATTGCCTACAGCCCGCACATTGAGACCCCAACTCGTCTTAAACAGTATAAAACCTGTCACGGGGACTAGAATAAACGCGGTATACACTAACCCGTTATGATCAAATAGTACTGGTCCAAGGAATGGAATTGTACTCAACAGTGGGATTTTTACGGCCTTCAAGCCCTCGACGGAAGTAATGCCTCCCACGTAGAGGCGAAAAAGCAACCCTGACAGACCCCAACCAAACATGTAAAGTCCTATACCACTAATTCCCTGTTCAGCCTTAAATGTCACACTGACTAAGGCCATTAACAAGCCCATTAACGCCCCTACGACCAGGCTGACAGCAATGCCTAGGAGGGGACTTCCCAGCTGAAGCGTCGCATAAAATCCCGCAAAAGCGCCCATCATCATGATTCCTTCCACGCCTAGGTTATAAACCCCCGAGCGTTGGACAAACATTTCCCCTAAGGCAGCTAAAAGGTAAGGCGTGGCCAGACGGATTCCAGCAGCAAGGATAATGATGATTATTTCCGAATTGATGATACCGTCCATTATGACTCGCCCCCTTGCTTGTCCACTTTTTCTCCAAATAACTTAGCCTTTAATTGGGCTAAAGAACCTGAGTTCCTTAGGAAGTAATCGCTAGAAACCACAAATAAGACGACAAGCCCTTGGATCACCATGATCATGGCTGCAGGAATGTTGACAGCCCTTTGCATCATCTCCGCCCCTAAAAGCAACGCACCGAACAGCACCGCGGCCGGTATGGTGCCTAAGGGATGCAAGCGTCCGAAAAGAGCAGCAACGATACCACTGAATCCGTACCCTGCCGATAGACCCTCTAAAGCGCGGTGATGTACTCCCGTCACCTCTACAACACCTGCCAGTCCAGCCATTCCGCCAGCAAGAGCCATGGCTAGTACTAAGTACCATTCCACTTTAATACCGGCGTATCGGGCGGCCTCAGGTCCTGCACCCACTGCTCGCATACGATATCCGATACTGGTTCGCCATAAAAAGATATAGACCAAGACCGCCAACACTAACGCGAAAATTATTCCAGAATGAAGTCGAGTCCCTGGGATCAGCTTGCTAAGCCAGATCTGATCAGGGATTAAGGCTGTTTGCGGTACGCCAGTGCCATAAGAAACCTCTTGAGGATCGATTAACGGTCCACGTATCAGAAACATATATAACTGAAACGCAATCTGATTGAGCATCACTGTACTGAGAATCTCATTAACTGATAGACGCGCTTTCAGCCAGCCAGCAATCCCCCCCCAGATCGCGCCGCACAAACCGCCGACCAGAAATACCAGTGGCATCAGGATGACCGCTGGCAAACCAGGCAAGGAGGTGGCTACGGCAGCCGCCCCAATAGCTCCGGCCAAAATCTGACCCTCCGCGCCAATGTTAATGATCCCGCTGCGGAATGAAATAACGATACCCAACCCCACCAAGAGCAGGGGGGCTGTCCGCACCAAAGTCTCGGTTATCCCGTATTTGTCATTCACCGGGCCTGAAAACATAACAGCATAAGCTTTCATAGGATCCGACTTGGCTAAAAGAAGAAATAATGCACCTACTAGCAATGCTCCCACCAGAGCAGCAAACAATACTAAAACTTGTTTTATGACCCCTCTGAATTTTAAGTTCAATACTCTACAACTCCATCCTGTTGGAAAATTCAATTATATGTATATTTTCAAGTTACGCCGGCCATGGATGGCCGAGTGTCCCTGTAGCCATGACTCGAACAAGGATGTTCGAGATTAGAACACCTCCATGGATGGCAAGGCGCCGTGATGGCGAGAAGGGACGCCCCCCCATACTTATACCCCCTTCTTGCCAAGAAGAAAAGCTTCCTAGAGATAACCATCTCCAGAAAGCTTAATTGCCAATTACTGTACAAGCTATAGTATATTACCTATACCTAAAAAATACAATAAATTCTTAGAGTGGGTTAATTTTTCCATTGTTGCTAAACTTCTGAAATTAAATAGTAAAAATATGGAGCAAAGACCCCCTAAAGATTGTTGTGCCAAATCTTTAAAGAGCGCCTTTGCTCCATATTTATTATTCATAAATTATCACTTTATTAGCCAACCGACAAGGAATTTGTTAAAAGTATACAGTATAAATTGTAGAATTATAAATTAATTTGGTAAAAAATTCTCAACTTCAACAAACTTTAATTTAAATAGCCTCTTCTTTCCTTTTCTCAATCGATTTCTTCTGGATATTTAAGACGTATCCTTTAAGTCGTTCTAATTTCATCTCCCTAGCCCTCTGAACCACAAAAGCAGAGTTGTCCTTCCTCTGATAAGTCATCCTTAATATTCCCCTCATTGATCACCGCATGGCTAAAATCTGGTATCCCACTTCCGAATATTGCTTCGACTGCACTACTGTTGTTTATCATGATATTTGTGATTGCCAAACCAACTTGAGCCGCTAAGTTCAGTCTTTCTATCCACTGAAAGCAATAAAAATGGGTAACTGGATGACGTGATCCATCCTTAGCAGGTGTAGAGAACCATACTGTATAACTGTACCCATCATAAGACTCATCCTTACAACGATTAAACGTGGCATTGTCAGGAATTAAAATCTTATTCCTCCCTAATTTTAGCGAGGCATTCCGCGCATCTAGGATTTTCTGGGCGTCAATATTCTTTTTCAGAAAATTAATAACAGCAACATCTGCAAGGGTGCTGGTATCACCCATTGCCCGACCTTCGGCGATGTCCTTTAGAAGACGCCTCATAATCTTTCCGCTTCGAGTTTTAGGTAATTCAGCCGTCAAAAAAATGTCATCTGGCCGGGCGAGTGCACCGATTTTTAGGACAACATGCGCTTTTAGTTCATTAATTAGCCCATCGTGGATTACTATTCCTTCTTTTAAACTGACAAAGGCAAACACCGCTTGCCCCTTTACTTCGTGAATTCTACCCACGCAGGCTGCTTCAGCAACCGATGGATGATCAACCAAAGCACCTTCTACTTCCGCAGTCCCAATCCGATGTCCCGAGACATTGATGACATCATCCACGCGACCAATCACCCAGAAATAACCATCTTCATCCCATTTCGCTTCATCTCCGGTAAAATACACACCAGTAAACTGGCTCCAATACGTGTCCTCATAGCGTTTGTCATCACCATACACCGTTTTAAGCATCGCAGGCCAAGGCTCGCAAACTACTAAATACCCCCCCTCACCTTTCGGTACTGGATCGCCTACAGAATCCACTACTTCTAAATGGACACCTGGGAACGGGATCGTGCACGATCCTGGCTTTAGAGGGGTAATCCCTGGAACGGGTGTCATCATAATCATACCCGTTTCCGTTTGCCACCAGGTATCTACTATGGGGCAGCGCTCTCCCCCAATATATTTGTAGTACCACATCCAAGCTTCTGGGTTAATCGGTTCTCCGACCGAACCCAAGAGTCGTAAACTTGATAGATCCCTGCCTAAAGGATAACTTTCCCCCCATTTCATAAACGTGCGAATTGCGGTTGGTGCAGTATATAAAATTGTTACCCTATACTTCTCGATGATTTCCCAATACCGATCCTTTTCCGGATAATCCGGTGCTCCTTCATACATAACAACCGTTGCACCATTAGATAATGGTCCATACACCAAATAACTATGTCCTGTTATCCAACCAACATCCGCAGTACACCAATAGACATCTTCTTCTTTGAGGTCAAATACCCATTCATGAGTTGTTGAAACTCCAACCATATAACCACCGACAGTATGAACAACTCCTTTGGGTTTTCCAGTTGTTCCGCTCGTGTAAAGAATGAAAAGCATATCATCCGCTTCCATTGGTTCGGCTGGACAAACGAGCGAGACATTCTTAATGACCTCGTGATACCACATATCCCGTTCTTCTTGCATATTAACAGGCTGACTCGTCCGTTGAACAACGATCACTTTTTCAACACAAGTGACATCGCGAAGTGCTTGATCCACACTTTCTTTCAACGGAATGATATTTCCACGACGATAACTTCCATCGGATGTAACGACAACCTTTGCCTGAGCGTCTAGGACTCTGTCACTCAAAGCTTCCGCACTGAATCCACCAAATACGACAGTATGCGGAGCTCCAAGCCTAGCGCAAGCTAGCATAGCGATCACAGTCTCTGGGATCATGGGCATATAAATTGTCACGCGGTCTCCCTTTTCTACCCCTAAAGACTTGAGAACATTCGCAAACTGGGATACCTCACGATGAAGATCTTGATAGGTTAAGACTCTACGCTCTCCAAGTTCTCCTTCAAATATTAGTGCCGCTTTATTCCGACGCGCCCCCTCTAAATGTCGATCTAAGCAATTATAAGCTGCATTCAATTTTCCGCCAACATACCACTTGGCAAACGGAGGATTCCACTCTAATACAGTGTCCCATGGTTGAAACCAGTCCAACCGTTTCCCCTGTTCGTCCCAAAACTTCGTCCGTTCCTGCCCTAGTTCGTGAATTTTAGGGTTTTGAATTACGGCATTTGAGCTAAACCCTGTAGGAGGGAAAAACAACCGTTTTTCCTCCAGTAACCCTTCACGGTGTTTCTCTTTCATATATCACGCCTCCTATTTATTATTTGTTATATAATACACTATAATTGGCATAATGTTAAGAATTTTTTATTTACAATTTTAAACATTCGGGTGTTAGATTTTCTACCCCTAAAAAAGAAGCAGTCCCTAAGCCAAAACGATCTAAATAAAGACACCCAATGCAGGAGTGGGGAATGGAACAGGGGGCAGGTACACTGTTTCGAAGAAACAAAACAAAGAAACAGAGAAGAAACAGAGAAGAAACAGAGAAGAAACAGAGAAGAAACAACACTCTTGTCCCTCTGTTCCCCAAATTGACTGTACATATTTTGAAATTTTCTCTAATCTTCTTGCGTAACTTGTTTGACTTGGGTAGGAAAATAATGCTTTTCTGTCGAAAATAATAAAGCTTGTTATAAATGGTGCATTTTTTAACACGAGGGAGAGACTTTTATGAATTCCGTTCCAAACTTTAAGCCACATAAACCTAACAACAATGCTCTGCTCGTAAACCGCTTTAAACCTTTAGGATTTTACCTTTTCCTCTTTGCTATGCTTTCATTCCAAGTCGTATTGATCATACTCACTTTATTTGGTTATCTAGTAATTCCCCCCCATCTATCCTCGAAACTTGATAACTTCATAAGCCTAGTACATAACAACCAGTACGATAACGCCCGAACTGAGTTAAATGAGATCAATACCCTAGTTCGTGGAAGACTAAAAGATTCCACCGCAATTCAGATTAACGAAATTTTAGCCAATAAATTTGCCAGTATCACCGATCAAATCTTACTGGAGAAATCAGGTTTCCAAACCTCTGAACTTAATCATGGGATTACTCTATTCCAAAAAGAGTTGCTTCCCATTATTGATTCTCAGTTAAAGGAGGTTACAAAGGTTTATATTGATACTGGGGCAGATTACGATAAAATTACTTATTACCTGCAAAACATAAAGAAACTTGGCTTTGAAAATTCGGTCAGATCCTATCAAATCGAACTTGAAGCTTATTATCAATCCCGTCAAGATTTAACCACTGCTAATCAATACTTCGCCACTAACGATTACCTTAAGTCCATACCGTTGTACCAAAACGTAATTCCAGAGGATGAAAAGGACTTTCAAGTTGCTCAGGAAAAAATCAAAGAAGGTTTAGCTATTGTATACTCAGAGTACCTAGCTATTGCCGCTGCTCTTGCCAACGAGCAACAATACAAAGAAGCTTACGATACCCTTCAGACGATCTCCGAGTACTATCCGAATGATAGTGAGATATTGACCAAGCTAACCGATTACAAAAAAGCCCACGCAATGGTTGTATATCAAGGACCAATAGAACACATATTTTTTCACCCCTTACTAGCTTATCCTGAGCTGGCTTTTGATAATGACCAGCAATCTAAAGGTTTTAATGACTGGTTTATAACTGTCAAAGAATTTAAAAAAATCCTAGATTCTTTATATAAAAACAACTATATCCTGATTGATATTCATGCAATTTTAAACCCCTCGAAAGATGGGAAGCCTCTGACTGTTAGAAAAGATTTATTACTACCAGCCGGTAAGAAGCCTTTGATTATTTCAATTGATGACCTAAATTACTACGAATATATGATTCCGAATGGCACAGTGCATAAGTTAATCCTTGATGAACACGGAAATATTGCCACCTTTTCCTTGTCTCCACAGGGAGTACCTACTACTTCTCGAGATAATGAAATCATCCCTATCCTCGATCAATTTGTACAGGAACACGAAGACTTTTCTTTAAATGGAGCCAAAGGTATCCTTGCTCTCACTGGGTATGAAGGGGTTTTAGGGTACCGAACAAATCAGTTAGACTCCCCCAACTTCGACTTTGAAAAAAATCAAGCACTCATCATCATAAAACGCTTGAAAGAAACTGGCTGGTCCTTTGCTTCCCATGGGTACGGTCACCTTGATGCCAGAAAAATCCCCCTAACTGTATTGACAAAAGATACCCAGCGCTGGCAAACGGAGGTAGCCCCTTTTACGGGCCTTACGGATGTATATATTTATCCCTTTGGAAGTTCAGTCCTACCCGGTGACCCTAAGTTTCAATATCTACTCGATAACGGTTTCAAAGTGTTGTGTGCTGTCGGTCCAAACCCATACTTAAAAAGCGGAAATGATTACCTAATGATGGATAGAAGACATATTGACGGCATGGCTTTACAATCACAAGCCGCTTTACTTAAAGGTTTTTTTGAAAGTTCGGAAATTATTGATGAGGGTAGACCCGCATTTACTCCCTAAACGCCCCGAAACAGAGGGACAGGTGTGTTGTTTCGAATTAATTATCCGAAACAACACACCTGACCCCTTGTTTTTCCTCAGAAATGACCACCTCATTTATTGGTACAGGTGCTTTTTGGAAGTTGAACAATCAACTTTATTTTGGTAGAGTAAATTATTAATTAGACGTTAAGATTAAGTTGAAAGGTTCTGTTATTAATGTTAGATATTGCAATAATAGGTGGCTTAGTGTTGGATGGAACGGGTAATACGCCCAAGCATAATGACGTTGGGATTAAGGATGGCATGATTGTAGAGGTGGCTAAAGATCTGTCAACAGACGCTAACCTCGTCATCGATGCCACCCACAAAATGGTTGCTCCGGGGTTCATCGATGTGCATAGTCATTGTGACTTAGTACCGTTTATGTCTGGTCCAATCCGTGAAAGTAGAATAAGACAAGGGGTTACAACTGAACTGATTGGGCAATGTGGTCTCGGATCAGCTCCGCATACGGAAACGATGCAAGATTGGCGCAATTATTTAGCCCCAATCTTAGGAAATCTGCCCCAAACTTGGGATTGGCCCAATTTTTCATCCTTTTTATCTGATTTAAACAAAGCAAAAAAGTCCAACAACATAGTACCTTTGATCGGGCATGGAGCTATTAGAGCCCAAGTTTTAGGCTTAAAAAATGTCACACCTTCAGCAAAGGATTTGGAGAGGATGAGCATGATCGTGGAAGAAGCCATGTCACAGGGAGCTTTAGGTATTTCCTATGGTTTGGCTTATTTACCAGGAATGTTTGCCCCTAAACAAGAACTCGTCGCACTAAGTTCGGTGGTGGCAGCTCATAATGGCATCATGATGATTCATATTCGCAGCCACTCTCGCCAAGTCCGTGAGGGAATGACCGAGGCCCTAGCTGTAGCCAAAGAATCCGGGGTTAAGTTGCAGATATCCCATATGCGCTCCTACGCTAATCCAAAGTTCGGTATTACTGGTCAGGAATTGATAGAAATGGTGGAACAAGCTAGGATGGATGGCGTCGATGTCACCTTTGATCAGCACCCTTATCGGGCCGGCAGTACACTTTTGTCTCAAATTCTACCCCCTTGGGCCAAGGAAGGTGGTAGTCCTGAAATTATTCGCAGACTAAAGGACCCTCAACAGCGAGCTAGGCTAAAGGCAGAATTGAATGATAATGGACCAGATTATCCGGGTTGGGATAACTTTGTTGGAATGGTAGGATGGTCAAATATTATGATTAGTTCGACCTTTAACCAGCGAAACAAATGGGCTGAAGGTCAAACAGCGACTGAGTTAGTCCGAAAAACAGGCTTAGAACCAACCAAACTCGTTCATGAAATAATTGATCAGATCGCTGAACTTTTGATTAGCGAGGATTGTCGGTGTTCTATGGTATTGCACAATCTTTTTGCCGAGGAAGATATTGTTGCTTTGCTGAAACACCCGTTGTGTCAAATAGGTTCGGATGGAATTCCTACGGGCAAACCTCATCCCCGTTTATATGGCACATACCCTAAGTTCTTGGGAGAATATGTCCGAGATAAAAAGCTCATGACTTGGGCAGAAGGTATCAAGCGAATCACAGGAGACCCAGCCCTCAGGTTAAATCTACCTAATAAGGGATTTGTTAAAACGGGTTATGATGCTGACCTAGTCATCTTTGAACCAGAAAAAATCAATGCTATTGAGAATTTCAACGAGCCCTCCGAATTTCCCATAGGGCTTAATTTCACACTAGTTCATGGACAGATTGTTGTGTCAAATGGAGAGATTTTAACTACGGAAGCTGGAAAGCTTATCCCTAAACACGATTAACATTAAAAGTCAACAGTTAGGTGCCGGGGAACAAGCGATAAGCTGGTCTTAGGACACCCTGGAAAGCTATCTGAATGACCTTTATATGGCGCAGGAAAACAAAAGAAACTTGTTAACAGAAAAATATGCTCGGATGATGAAATATACTCTCCATTGGAGTATGCTGATATTGAACACAGACTTCCATCTTTAGATCAGGAAATTCTTCTGTTGATAGACAAGATTGTTAAAATTGTAATGAGATGGGAAGAGGAACTTTCATTTAGGTTCCCAAATATTCTTAAAAAGGGTAGGCCGATTTATTGTACGGAAGATTCTATGTTTGTAACGTCTGTTGATTAAGCTTCCTCAATATAACGTGCAATGAACGTACCAACGACTAAGGCCCATACCGGAGCACCTATATTAAAAATCGTGATACTCGATACGGCGATGACAAAGGTAAAGGCCGCACTCATTTTCATCGTCGGCTTCGAGAAGCCAACAGACAAGCTATTTCCGAACACTCCCAGCAGGGCAAAGCCAACAAGTATTGAAATAAACGCCTTTGGTAAAGCCTGAAACAAGGGAACCAGCTTCCAGGCAAATAAGCCGAACACAAGAATGATGCAGCCCGAGACCACTGCTCCCATATATCGTTTTTCTTTCGGCCCAGCCTCTTGATCTGAACAAATAGCTGACATCATTCCTGCCACGTTGGCAGACTGCCCTCCGAAAAAACTCGTAATGATCGTAAAAACTCCACTTAAGGCTATGATTCGATTCACTGGGGGCCGATAACCATTTTGCTCCAAAGCGCCTATTCCGACGGCAGCATCATTACTTAAAATAAGAAGGGCGAGAGGAATCGAAACGGAAATAAAGCTCATGAGATTAAATTCTGGAAGTTGAAGAGTCGGAATTACAAAGGACGTTATTAATCCACTGCTATTCAAGGGCTGTGTTAAAAGTAAGAGAATTAAACCCATCGCTATAGCCGCTACCATGGGGGGAATCCGTGTTCGAAATTTGGTAAACATAAAATATGTAAGGAGGGAGATTCCACCGAGCAGCGGGAGTTGGTGTATCGCCCCCACATAATTAACCATATACTTCGTGATCATTCCTGCTAACATTACAGCAATGATTTGTTTGGGTACATATTCAAGCAGCTTTGAAAAAACGCCCAGATAGCCAATCAAGAGCATCGATAGGCCGGCAAAAAGGTAGGAACCGATGAGCTGGTGATAGGTAAATTGAGCCGTAACTGTGGTTAGAAAGGCTATACCCGTAATTGAGTGGGCCCCCACAATCGGCATACGATAGTACAGTGGCACTAGAATGCTAAAAATCCCACCGAACACATAGACTGCGAACATCCAGAGAATCGTCTGTGTCGTAGTAAAGTTACCATTTGAAGCAGCCTCTATTACCATGGCAGGTGGACCCGTTATCGCCAAGAGTCCTGAGGCAATTCCTGCCGCAATATTTCTATAATCTAAGTCTCTTAATATACTCATGCATTTAATCTCCCGCTGGACACTTGATGGACATCATCCAGTTCTTCCTCCGGCACATCAAACTTCTCGCCCAAGTCTTGTCTCAGACGAGCTACAATCTCATACACTCCACGGCCCCAATAATCTTCAGTTGAAAGCAGCTCTGCTCCTGAGCTTGTGATTTTAAGGATATATTTCTGAGCAGCTTTGGGGAGATCTTCAATAATCACTGCTTGATAGCCGAGTCGAGCTAATTTTATGCCAACCACTCCGCCCCCATTGCTTTCTTTAATGCCACCGGTTAACGGACTTTTGCCTCCAATGGAAATTCGCCCAGAGCTAAAGGCCTTACTGCCACCGAGAAGCCCTGGGGCAAAAATTAATGCGTTATGCCGTCCTAAAGGTTCACAGATTGACTTCACTTCTGCCAACATATATTTAGCAATAAACGCGCGACCGCCGAGAAGGCGATAGTCTTCTTTGGGCACTTCTGTCACGAGGCTCAAATTTGACATATTCACCCGTAATATCTTGCTCATCGACATTCCATCTCCCTTGTCCTTATAGCTCAAGTTATGAATAGTGCGATAATCTCACGTCTTTGGAGGATTGCTGTATATCATATATCAACCATTATAAATTAATTAGCCAATTACAACAACAAAGGTAATAATTTTAACGAAAACATGTCTAGAATAAAGACACGGGTATAGAGAGAACGATCTTCTACACCCGTGTTAAAAGATTTTAAATTAGTAAGTAAGTCTGTCCGTGCCACAATAAAGAAGGATCTATTGTCGTTCCGCGTAAGGTCCTGCTTCCTTCGCGTATGGAGGAGTTCCGAATGTATAAAATGATGTCCCCGAGCAGGATGGTGATCGATTAAGGTCATAGCAAAAACCTTCAACGACCAAAGGATCTAAATGGTAAATTTGCTAAAGATGATGTTTGTTTGAAGAAAAGGCGATGCAACTATACAGTCTTTTTGCTAGGGAATGTATAACCTTCTTACACTTTTGGTGTTCCTGCCATGATTTCGATTCATCCATGACAAGGCCTCCCTTCTATGAAAGCTGGTGCCAAACCTTGGGGAAGGCGACCGGTCGAATCCGTACCATTCATGGCGTATTCGATACTAGGCAGTGTCCTGTGTCTTCGCCTTAGTTGCATGCGTTGTCTCGACAGAACTTTATTACAAGTGTTTTGATTAATTCTTGATTAATTCCTTCTTTCTCTTTAACACAGGTAATAATACAGCTACCAAAAGACTAATCAAAGCTAATATCATAAATACTGCACTAACCGGACGGGTAAATAAGACAGTCCAATCATTATGGAAGCTGATCATCGTCGTCAAAAAGGAACTCTCCGCCAACGGACCAAGGATTGCCCCGAGTACCAATGGGGTAGTCGGATAATTATATCGTGTCAATACATAACCCACTAATCCAAAAACAAATAAAATCCATACGTCCTGAATATTTGACCGGAGCGCATAAGCTCCCAACATACAAAGTACCAAAATGAAGGAAGACGTGACTGCTTCCGGTGCCTTTAGTATTGTCATTAGTGGCCTCACTGACAAGAAGCCGAGTATAATCATCAATGCTAAGCAAAGAAACAACGACCCGTATATTGCGTAGATTAGTGGACCATTATTCATGAAAATTCCTGGTCCGGGTTGAATCCCGTGTAATAAGAATGCCCCCATTAGAATTGCCGTTGCGCCACTTCCCGGTATTCCTAAGGTAAGTAAGGGAATCAAAGCGCCTCCGACAGATGACGTAGCTGCTGCTTGGCTGGCCATAATCCCTTCAGGGGCCCCTTCACCTAATTGTTTCCGGTTCTTCCCAACCTGTTTTTCTACACCGTATCCTAGAAATGCAGCGATTGTCGCTCCAGCTCCGGGCACAAAACCAATAAAGGTTCCGAGAATACTGCTCCTGAAATAAGTAGGGAATAAGTTACTAAACTCCTTAAACGAAGGCAATGTTGTTTTCACTTTACTGACCAGCTTTAAACTTGGTGCCGCAAAGCCCTGTTCCATCCTGGCAAGGATTTCTGCTACGGCATAAACCCCGATTAAGACGTTTAGATAATCGACCCCACCACGGAGCAAATCAGTATTAAACGTAAATCTATCCACCCCGAACATGGCATCTACTCCTATAGTAGAGATCAAAAGTCCCAAGGCCAAGGATACAATGCTATGGCGTAGTGAAGCATCCCCTAAAAACAAAACACTTGTCAGTCCTAAAAAGACAATCGCAAAATACTCAGGACTTGAAAATTTGAGAGCTACCACAGCCAAGGGAGCTGAAACTAAAACCAAGAGGATTACTGCAAACAATCCACCTGAGATCGTAGACACGAGAGTCCAACCCAAGGCTTTTGCTCCCAGTCCTAGACGAGCCATTGGATAACCATCCCAAAGCAACGGTACATGGATCGGATCACCAGGAATCTTAAATAATATCGCTGGAAATGCCCCTCCATAGGTACCTGCGAGATAGATGGCCGTTAATAATATAATGGCATTTGTGGCATCCATTACATAGGTAAAGGGCAACACAAGGATTATACCGGTTATAAGTGTTAGACCAGGAACTGCAGCACAGATCATCCCAACAAGCGCCCCGACCAATATCATCAGTAACGTAACCAGATTCAAATCCGCAATTATTCCCTGACCCAAGCTGGATAGAATTTGGATAAAGGTGTTCATTGATTCGCTCCTTTCTGAATTGTAGTAAATCTCTACAATAACGCAAATTAACTAACTCCTAACAATTTATAGAGTAAAAATGTAAATTCACCAAAGAACCCAATTCCTGTGGGTAAGGAGATATAGACAATCTTACTAAAAACTATTAGGAGGATAAAGGAGCCAATAAAACTGCTGCTTACAATCACCTTTTTATTCCGGTACCGGCCTAAAAACATGATTGCAGCAAGATAGAAAGTAGTGCATATAATAAACCCAATAATAGGTAGTAGGAAGATGTATATCCCAGTACCTACCATGCCACCTACTAAAAGCAACGGATACTTTTTATCTAAAGTCACTAATTCAGCCTCTTCGTCAGTTTTCGCTTCTAATATTGAAGGCTGCTTATCGATATTTAAGTAGATCAAGATGATATCCGCGACCGAAAAGACAAAAATCAAGATACATAACATTTTAGGCCAGAAATCCGGTCCAAGCCGCCCTGGCGTCTTAGTCACAACAAATTTAGTTGCCATATAATAACATATACAACTAAATAGTATAAGCAAAACACTGATCATAAGCTGCTGAGACTTTTTCTTGTCCACTGTCACTCCCCCTATCTAGTTATACAATAATTCTTAAATTAAAGGGCAAAAGCTTCAGCCCGTGCTAACTCTTTGCCCTTTAATTATCAGCCTAATCTTATTTCCCTAAAGCTTTGTTCATCTCCGCCACACTGTCTGCCAACGCTTTCTTGGCGTCTTCAGGTCCCATAAAACTATCCGAAGTAGTATAGTTAACCTTTAGGAACTTTTGGAAATCAGGTGATTTATCATATATTTCTTTCATAGCATCACTTAAAATCTTTATCTGCTCGGGAGAGGTTCCGGCTTTCATAATGATTGTACGGTCAAAGGGGAAGAATACCTTCATGTTCAGCTCCCCAGTCGATACAACGTCAGGGAATTCTGGCATCCGTTTCTCGTCAAACACTAAAACCGGACGCATTTGCTTTTGGTCTAAATAAGAAGCCACGTCCCCAGCTTGTTCGTATAAAACATCAGCATGGCCACCTAAAATCGAGGTATAACGTTCCCCTGGGTTGGAATATGGAATTTTGTTGACTGTAATACCATGATTCTTGGCTAAATAGGTAAGCGCCACATCATCAATGGATCCTTCTCCATTTCCAGCAACCTTCACTTGGCCTGGATTATCTTTCATTTTCTTTTCTAGGTCAGCCCAAGTCTTTATAGGGCTATCCATCTTTACAAAGAAGAACGATGGAGCTTTGAGCATGCGAGCAACCGTTGTAAATTCCTCTAATTTGAAAGCAGGTTTAGCACTTGCCAGCGTCGCATGGGTATCTGTTACATAGACATACATGTTATATCCATCAGCTGGCTCTGTGACTAGTTTTGCCATTCCTACAGCACCAGAGGCTCCGGCCATATTCACAACCGGGAAGGAGACACCTAGCTTTTGGCTTAACTCTTTACTAAGCAAACGACCTAATTGATCTGCGCCTCCCCCGGGTCCAAATGGTACAATGATGTTTATTGGTCTAGTCGGGTACTTTTCCACTTTTGCTGGGGCATTATCGGGCTTTTGGCTAACACTTGTTGGTTTACTTGTTGTTCCACATCCTGTTCCAATCGTTAGAACTAAGGCTATAACTAATATTAAAGCTCCAAGCTTTTTTATACCCCAGTTTGCACTTAAAACTTGCTTCATCTTAAGTCCTCCTTCGATTATAATTTTTCCCCTTGTATATCACTCGGAATGGTCTCCAGTTTGAAATTTTTTCAGGAAAAGCTACTATCACCTCTCTTTCAAAGTTGAAAGATGTTTTAATTTGAATAGGAGCTCTTCTCGCACGTTATAGATTAATCCGCATACCCCTATTAATGCTGTATAAAAGAAGGTAATTACTATAATTTAGGCTAAGAATTTTAGGATTTCTCTCGAAAATGCGGGCACATCATCCGGTACACGGGAAGTGATTAGGTTGCCATCAACGACAACTGCTTGATCCAAAAACTCGGCACCCGCATTAACTAAATCGTCTTTAATCGATTGGCAGGCAGTTACCTGCTTACCTTTTGTAATACCTGCCGATATCAAAACCCATCCGGCATGGCAGATCGCCGCAACTAGTTTGCCATTATTAAATAATTTGCGGACGATTTCTAACATTTGCGTATTTAATCGTATTTTATCGGGAGCAAATCCGCCGGGAATTATGACACCCTCTAATTCAGCACAATTAATGGTCGAAGGATTAAGCCCTCTAGTGAGCGTCCCAAGTTTGCTTGTATAAACATCTGCTCTTCCAGAGCCTATTACAATAACCTCGAACCCTGCCTCAAGCATACGATAATACGGATACCAAAACTCAATTTCATTATAATTATCTTCGATAAATATTGCTATTTTCTTCTTTAACATAATAACATCCTTCTTTATTTTTAATATTCTGTATATTTTAGACAAAAGATTATACAACTTTCAATTTTCAATTGACATGCTTGAAGTTTGTTATAACCCTTTATTGAATGTGAACAAATCTTGTACTTTAAAGCACCTGTTTAAGCAATGTACCAATCATACTTGGTCGGTCAGCCACAATAGCACCTACGGCAGTTAATGCTTCAACCTTGTCAGCTACTGTGCCTTTACCTGCAGTAATAATTGCTCCTGCATGGCCCATCTTTTGGCCTTTTGGTGCTGTTCTGCCCCCCATAAAACCAATTAATGGCTTGGTAAATACCCCATTTCCAATAGCCTCTGCAACTTCCTCTTCCATAGTCCCGCCAATTTCTCCGATCATTACAACGGCATCTGTATCGGGGTCTTTTTCAAAAAGCGGCAGGATTTCCGCAAAACGTGTGAAAGGTATAGGATCCCCTCCGACCCCAATGACAGAGGTAGAACCAAAGCCGGCCTTAACAATTTCAGCTGTAACCTCGTTCGTTAAGGATCCACTTCTGGTCATTAACCCAATACGACCAGGTTTATAAACCCTCTCCAACCAGTATGGAAAAAAGCCCATCATCGCTTTACCAGTGGAGATGATACCTGTTGTATTCCCTCCGATGACCATGGCACCTTCAGAAAGAGCCGCTTTACGGATTTGGACCATTTCATGGAGTGGAATTCCCTCAGCTGTAACGACAATTATTTTAATACCGGAGTCTAAGGCCTCATATATAGCACCTTTGGCAAAACGCGGTGGAACAAAGAGTAAGGAGGCATCGACTTGTTTGTGTTCTACTGCTCTGCGAACTGTATGATAAACCGGTACCCCGTCAACCTCCTGAGCCTCTTTTCCGGGAGTAACACCCACAACGACATTCGTCCCATAGTCTTTCATGTGCTTAGCCCAAAAGCTTCCCTCTTTACCTGTAATTCCTTGGATAAGTACTCTTGTGCTGGAATCAATGATAATACTCATCTTGAACCACCTCCCGCTAACTCCACTGCTCTCTTAACAGCCTCTTCTGTATCATTAAGTGGATTCAAGCCAACACTTCTTAACAACTCCTGGGCCTCTTCTTCACCTGTACCGCGGATAACAGCCACAATCGGAATATCTGGTTTTAACTCTTTAACAGCATCAACAATTCCTTGAGCCATAATATCGGCACGTGCTATTGTGCCAAAAGTAGCAATCAGGATGCACTTTGGTTTACTATCCAGCATCATTTTCATGCATTTTTGGGCTTTATGATAGTTGGGTCCTCCAAACTCAAGATAGTTTGCCACAGTGCCGCCGTAATAGCTGATTAAATCATAGACTACGTTAGCCAGACCTGCACCGGCCACCATCAGGCCAATATCTCCTTCGAATTGGATATAAGGTATACCATCCTGAGCTGCTTCGTATTCAAAATCATTTTTATAGTAATCCTTAGTGAAAGAATAGCGATTCTGTTTAAATAGAGAATTATCGTCAATACTGAACTTTCCGTCGGCAGCGATCATCGTTCCGTCTTTAAGGATCATCAGTGGATTAATCTCCACCAGTTCTGCATCATATTTTACGAATAACTCATAAAGTTTTAAGAGGACTTTACTTCCCGAGGCAGTTTGATCTTTGTTAAGTCCCAGAGAGTACATAACATTACTAGCTTGGAACGGCATCAGACCCTTCGCGAGATCGATTTTTTCCTTGATTATTTTTTCCGGTGTTGTACGAGCTGTTACCTCAATCTCTACCCCGCCATCGAGACATGCCATGACAAGTGCTGATCCACTGACCGGATCAATGGTGATGGCCATATACATTTCCTTTTCAAACTCAACTGCACCTTCAACCAATAATTTCTTACCAGTAACCTTTAAGATACGTTCAGCTTCAACACTTGCCTCTTCTTTAGTTGCTACAAATTTTACCAATCCGGCTTTACCACGACCACCTTGCAAAACTTGTGCTTTTAGTACACAAGGAAGACCAATCTCGGTCAAAGCATTATCTAATTGGCTAATACTACTGATGAGCGTGCTGGCCGGAACAGGAATTCCTTGCTCTTTAAACAGTTCTTTTGCTTGATATTCAAACAGTTTCATTTTTTCAGCCTCCCTATTTTAGCGACCGTATTTAGTCCAATATGACTCAAATAACTCCTCTTCAGTAGGGATTACTTCTGGAATCAACCTGGAAACTTTCGTAATATTAATGAAGTGTTTATAAGAAAGATTTTCCTTGATGTTATTACCTGCCCAGGTACCTCCACCCATGGATAGCGTAAAGTTAAGACCGTTATCGAAGCTTCCTCCATTACCGAAACATTGAACTTGGTTAATCAAGAGTCGACAAACGTCCATCTCCAAGCCAATCCGCTCGATATGGGCTTCATCATTAGTATGCAAACCACAAGAGTGCCCACGTCCGACAAATTTCAAAATTTGCTTAGTTAGCGTTAATGCCTGCTCAAAGTCTTTAACCTTATAAACTGTTAAGACTAAGGAAATTTTTTCACCAGAGAAAGGAAATGCTTTACCTACCCCTGTTTCCTCAACCATGAGGAAGGTGGCATTTTCAGCGTCTGGTGCAGTTATCTCGGCTGCTCTAACCATTTCTTCTGCGGATTTAGCAGTGGTCATACCCCGCCGTTTCCCATTTTGATCCCACATCGCCTTGTGCAGTTGAACTTTTTCCTCAGCATTACAGAGATAACCGCCTTCTTTTTTTAACGCTTCAACCATCTGATCATAGACTGCCGCTTCTATGACCACCGCATTATCACTTGAACAACTGGTTGCAAAGTCGAAGGTCTTACTCAACATAATCTTGTGGGCAGCCTCTTGTAGATTAGCGCTGGCATCGACGACTGAAACAACATTACCAGCACTGACACATACATTAGGGGTGCCACAGGTTTGACCAAGTTTAACATTATTACCAGACCCAGTTACGCTTACCAAGTCAGCTTGTTTCATTAATTC
>DOPS01000012.1:0-16067 GCA_003512645.1 Desulfosporosinus sp. | reverse complement strand
TTGCTAATCCGCCTATTTCATTACTTTTATATTAAAAATGGCGGCTTAGAACTACAAGAATTCTAAACCACCACCTATCTTCTCTGGCAAATTTTTTAATCCTTCCATCAGTTTCTCAAATACATTTTGAGAACAATTGTATTGGGAACCCTGCTATAATAATTCGCCTTACGCTAATATTAAATTAGCTCCAACATATGACTCAACAAAATAAAAAAAGACGCTTTTCAAGCGTCGTATGTGGCAAAATCTTTTCTGCTTATTCTAGAAATCAACCCACCCAGCAAATCCCTAGACCGCCACAGTACCTCTTTGTCAAGCCGCTACACCCTTCCCCAAATCAACGAATGATAAGGGCGTCCGATTTACCTCAGTGCAAAAACCCCCTCGTTTCAAAATGGGCTCTCGACATCCACCGAGTTAGTTGAGGCAACGATTTCCCCGAAATTCCGAGAGGCTATTAAACCGTGCAGAAAGACGCTCAAATTCCCGTTCTGCCGATTGCATGATGTCCTGAATAATGCATGCTGCGGGTTCAATACGTTTAACCGCTCCGACGATTTGACCAGCCATGATTGAACCGTTCTCAATATCTCCCTCCACCATGGCTAATCGCAATTTCCCTACACCCAGTTTCTCAAGTTCCTCAGCGGGCATTCCTCCCCGTTCATGTTGATAAATTTCACGGGTAAAGCGATTATCCAAACAACGAACCGGGTGACCGGTTGAACGTCCTGTCACTACAGTAGCACGATCTTTCGCTTTAATAATCTTATCCTTGATAAGCCGGGAAATGGTACATTCTTCCGCGCACATAAAGCGTGTCCCCATTTGTACCCCTTCGGCTCCGAGGGCTAAAGCTGCCACTAGGCCACGGCCATCCACGACCCCTCCGGCAGCAATGACCGGGATTTTAACGGCATCGACCACTTGGGGAACTAGGGGGAAAGTTCCAATGTCCCCAATATGCCCGCCGGACTCCATTCCTTCGGCAATGAGTGCATCAACCCCGGCCTTTTCCAGCCGTCTGGCCAACGCGACAGAGGCCACCACCGGAATCACCTTCGTTCCAACTTCTTTAAGCATGGGCACGTATTTCCCAGGATTCCCTGCCCCCGTTGTAATCACCGGGACACGTTCCTCCAAAATCACCTGCATGACTTCATCCACAAACGGGGACATCAACATGACATTAACCCCGAAAGGCTTTTTCGTGATCGCTTTCACTTTACGAATTTCCTGACGCAACCAGTCCGCAGGAGCCTGTCCTGAACCAATGATACCTAACCCGCCGCTCTCCGAGACCGCAGCGGCCAGTTCTCCGGTCGAAACCCAAGCCATTCCGCCTTGGAAAATCGGATACTCGATCCCGATCAGTTCACAAACCCTCGTTTTAATCACCCTTTTATACCTCGCTTCGTCCATTTCAAAACACAAGCTCCCCAAGTCAGTCCAGTGCCAAACCCAACCATAACAATGATATCCCCCTCGGCAAGGCGACCTGCTCTACTCGCCTCATCTAAGGCCACTGGAATAGACGCAGCCGACATATTACCATACTTATCCAAGTTAACAACCACGTTATCCGGAGAAATTCCTAGGCGCTTAACCGCAGCCTCCAAAATCCGTAGATTGGCTTGATGCGGAATAAGAAGATCCACATCTTCTTTCGTTAAACCGGCCTTTTCCAGAACCTTCACAGAGACATCCCCCATAATCCGAACGGCAAATTTATAGACTTCTTTGCCCTCCATTTGAAGGGTATGTAAATTTTTCTCAACGGTTTCCAGACTCGCTGGGCATTGGGCCCCCCCCGCCGGTTGAAGGAGTAACTTGCCGCCGGAACCGTCTGAACCTAATTCAGAACTCAAAAAGCCGAATTCCTCTTCAACCGGCTGCAAAACTGCTGCCCCCGCACCATCGCCGAAGAGAATACAAGTTAAACGGTCTTCCCAGTTAAGCACTTTGCTCAACGTGTCCCCTCCGATGACGAGCACTGTTTTATACATTCCTGTAGCTACAAACTGGCTGCCCGTCACCACCCCATAGATAAATCCAGTACATCCTGCTTCCAGATCAAAGGCCGCAGCATTTTTTGCCCCTAGCCGATCGGCAACGATACAGGCCGTCGCTGGAAATGCATAGTCCGGTGTGATCGTCGCAACGATAATGAGGTCAACCTCTTCAGGAGCAATCTGCGCATCCTCTAAAGCCTTCAACCCCGCTTGGTAACACAGTTCCGAGACGGGCATGTCCTGCGGGGCAATATGACGTTGACTGATCCCTGTACGCGATCTGATCCATTCATCGTTTGTGTCCACGAATTTTTCCAAATCCGCATTGGTTAAAACATCTTCAGGAACATAAGAACCGGTTCCGATGATTCCGACTTGGCGCATTGTCTGAAACCTCTTTTCGCTATTATTTCTTCCAGCTATTACGCCAGGTTTTACATTACTTCTACTCCATCAGCCAATTGCTCCGCCCCTTTAATTACAATGCGATCACCTGCTTGCAATCCCTGAAGCACCACTGTTGAGGCCTCATTTTTAAGGCCAATACGAACAGCGGTTCTCACGGTTTTTCCCTCTTTTACAACGATAACATAATCCTTGTTATCCCGATGAAGAAGGGCAGAATTCGGGATTACCAGAGCGTCAGAACTTTGAATGGGAATTTTAGCCGTAGCCGTCATGCCTGCTTTTAGAATCCCTTCTGTATTATCCACTGCTACTTTGATGGGGAAAAACTGTCCTGTGGGAATCGAAATGGGACTAATATAAGAGATTTTCCCGTCAAACGTTCGGCCAGGCACCGAATTCGCGCTGACTTTAATTGGATCACCGATTTTGATGGAGTTAATGTTACTCTCGGCCATATTTCCAGTTAACACGAGTTGGTTTGTTGACACCACGGTGACAATCGGGATACCTGGGGCAACATTATCCCCTACGGAAACGTTGCACGTTACCAAGACCCCATCAATTGGACTTTTAATAGCCATTTTGGCTAAGTTTAGGTTAATCGCATTAATTGCCGCATTGGCCGAGTCAATACCTGCCCCACGAGCCGCTTCATATTGTGATTTGGCGATATCTCTTTTCGCTGTAATTTGTTCCAATTGTTGTTTCGGAATAGCTCCCGATTGGTAGAGCGCTTCTAAACGGGTAAAATCCGCCTCAGTATTTTCATAATTGATACGCGCTTGCTCTGCCAATGCCTGATTATTGGCAAGCCCCGCCTGCGCCTGTTCAAGTTGATTCAGTAAGTCTTTTTTATCCAGCGAAAGGATAACCTCACCCTTTTTGACAAAAGCCCCCTCCTTAGCGTTTACCGTTACTACGGTCCCTGGCAGTTGGGCGCTTAGGTTTGACTTTTCCTGAGTATCGATCACTCCGGTTAAGGATAAATCTCCTTTGAAAGCCTCAAGTTTGACCACACCCGTTTTCACTGGTGTGGGAGCAGCGGCTGCAGGCTGGGTACCACACCCTGCTAGAAGAGTTAGCCCAGATAATGCAACAATAAATAGACTCATTGTTTTAAGTCGTACAATGGCCATGATTTTCACTCCCTTATCCATTAATCGGTTGTATGAATTTTTACGGTTACACTCATCCCAGGTATTAGAGAGAGTTTATTGATTTCCGGAAAGCGGATTTTCACGGGGACCCGTTGAGTTACCTTGGTGAAGTTTCCATTGGTACTTGGCATCGGCAAGATATCAAACGTGGAGAGCGTTGCCGTACCGACCTCCTCAACCCGTCCTCGGAAAGTCTGCCCCGTCAAAGCATCGATGCTGATATCTACATATTGTCCGACTTTCACTTTTCCCACTTGGGTCTCCTCAATGTTGACGGAGATAAAGAGATCACTGGTATCCGCGATCACCGCGAGGGGCTGTCCTGCCCCCACCAGTTGACCTTGAAGAACCGAAGTCTTTATGACTTGCCCTGATATAGGCGCGGTAATCTCGGCTTTACTGACGGCCATGCTCCCCATGGGGTTTAAAGCGCTGGCATTCACGCTAGCTGAACTGGCTACAGCGTTAGTATCCTGCCAGCCCATCATTATTCCTGCTTTCACTTGATCTCCTTCGGCTACATTCCAGGTCGTGATCTTTCCGGGAATTTGCGAGCTGACATTAATCATGTTTGCGCTAATGCGCGCATCGTCTGTCTTAACATAATGAGTCGACTCATACCAATAGTACCTTGCGATTCCGGCGCCAATCAACAGTACCACAGTAAGAGTCCCTGCAATCATGATTTTCTTGTACTTCATTATTCTCCTCCGTTACATCTGAATTTTCATAAGGGCCACTACTATTTTCCGGATAAATTTTGTTTGTTTTTGGGCACACAGTTTGTTATCATAGTCAGGATTGGCTTTTGAAATAAGAACAAGGCGGGTAAAATGCCTAGCAAGCCCAAGATCATATTGGCATGGAAAGCATCTTGAAAAGCCAAAACAGCAGCCTTTTCCTGGGCTAGTTTAAACAGATTAAGCAGACTCAGCTGTTGGGCCTCAGGAGCTAGAAATCCTAAACCCTGAAAATAAGAAGTCAGGGGTTCAAGCGCCTGCACTGTGTGAGACCAAGGGGTGGCCGTATCCGCTAAGTGCGCATAATGCCATGGCGTTCGCTGCTGAATAATGCTGGTCAAAATGGCTACTCCAAACGCACTTCCCACCTGACGAACCATATTAAAAAAGGCTGAACCTTGGTTGACCAGGTCCTCCGGTAATGAACTGTAGGCTAAAGTTACCGAAGGCATGATGCCAAGTCCGAGACCCGCTCCGACAATCATAAGGTATTTATCAATCATATGAATATCTGTGTTCATTTGAAGATTAATAAAAAAGGATGAACCTACCGACATAAGTAGAATACCGGCTATGGTTAAGATCGTTGCGCCGATACGCGGCAAAAGGATAGCACTAAGCGGAAGAAACACGATAATACCCAGAACTTCCGGTAAGAGCATAAGGCCAGTGTCCATTGCTCCCAATCCTTTTAATTGTTGCAAGAATAATGGAAGGATAAAGAGGCTGCCGAACAAACTCATAATGATAAAAAATGTAACCACCAAGGAGGCAGAATAAATACGGTTTTTAAAGATCCGCAAATCGAGGATGGGATCGGTTACATGGGCTTCGACCAGGAAAAAAAGGAGCAAACTGCTCCCGGCAATATAAAAGAGAAAAACAATATTAAAGGACGTCCACCCTTCGTCTGTTCCGTTACTCAGGGCTAACAACAGCGTTGAAAAGCCCACTGCCGAGAGGATAAAGCCCCAAAAATCAAATTTTTTGGTTACAGTCTCAAATTCATGTAAAAAGAGATAAGAAAAATATATTGCTAATAAGCCAATAGGGAGATTGATCCAGAAAATCATTTTCCAGCTATAATACTCGACTAAGTAGCCCCCAATCGTGGGTCCAATTGCCGGAGCAATCAGTAAAGGAATCCCCATTAACCCCATAGCCAAAGGAAGCTCTTTCTTGGTAAACGTCTTTTCCACTATGGACAAGGCGAGGGGCATAATCATGCCACCACCAACCGCCTGGACAATGCGAAAGAAAATAAGTGCATTAATATTCCAGGACAAAGCAGACAGGACAGAACCGCCGGTGAAAATAAAGAGACTCAAAAGATAGATCTTCTTCATACCACGGGTATCCGCCAAATAAGCCGTAATGGGCTCAAAAACACCAATTGTAATCATATATGCCGTAACAATGTACTGTGAGAGGCGAAGGTCTGTACCAAATTGCAACATAATTTTTGGAATAGCGACATTGACAATCGTCATATCCAGTAGATCCATGGATAAGCCCAAAACGACGGCGATCAGGATAAGCCATTTCCCCCATTTTTCGAACAAATTACTTTTCACCTCCTAATCTCCTTTGTTTTGACCAAGGATTCGGCGACTTTGCCGTTTAACGAACTGTTCCACTGAATCCTGTTTGGTTTGGAGCAAAGAAACGGTTTCGCTCACCGTATGGCGCAGCTTGGGATAAGTAGAAAGCAACCGGCGGAAAGGTCGGAACAAAAGCACAAAACGCTCATGACTCTGACGCCCGCGATCCTGCCGAAAAATATCCACAATTTGTTCCAAACGGCGCAGAAGAATGGTCGATTGGATGATATCCCACATTAGATAGAGTATAAAAATGGTTGCTAGAACAATTCTTGAGGTGGATGGTACACGAAGTAAAAAATAACCGAAGTGCGGGTGAATAAAGTTAGCAAAGATGAGACCGAGGACTCCCCAGAGCAGCGAAAAGGGAAGGGCAATCTGTCCTTGAAAGTTTAGCGGGGTGTCACTGTAATCCCAGAGTTGCAAGTGGAAGAAACGCTCTAGACACAGCCCGGAAACGTACTCTAAAGCCGTGCTCAAAACTATGAAATAGAGGAATCGCCATTCCCAAGCGAGATTAGACAACCACGGGTCAGTAATCGCTACTAAGAGTGTAAAGGAACCATAGAGTGGCAGAAAGGGGCCTTTGAGAAAACCGGGATTGACGATCTGTTGTTGGGTGAGTGAACGGTATAAAGTCTCTAGTATCCAACCTGCAAAAGCGTAAGAAGCAAAGGTAAGTACTGTATACGAGATGTAGTCAAGCCAAAACAAACTAGGCATTAAATATTAACTCCTTATTTTGGACATAATAAAAACACGGATTACCCCAAAAGACCCAAGAATGGCTTAAAAACAATTCCCCGCTTGCAGGGGACACTGTTGCATTTTATGCCAGATAAGCTTAAACTATACCCAAAAGACCAAAATATGAAGTCACAAATTACTATAACATTATTTTTACGACTGTCAACTGCAAGATTCAAAAATCAAGTGGACAAGGAGAAAGAAATTGGATGGATTTAACTGAGAGGCGCAAACAGTTCCTTCAACAGCTTATGAACCTTTATGAAAAAACTGGCTTACCTGTCCATTACGTCACTCTGGCTAGACTGATCGGAGTAAGCAAATGGACAGCTTATGATATGTTAAAGGAATTGGAGAAAAACGGCTTACTTAAACGCGATTATACTATCAAACCCCATGAAACAGGGCGGTCTATGATCGTTTTTACACCCACATCCGAAGCAGAGAATCTTTTTGGTAAAAAGAGAAATACTATTTGCAGCCCGGAAGAATTAAATGACATTAAAAATTCCGTAATAGGTTTGCTTGAAGAGGTAAGGACGCTTCGTCTCCAACAAGCGATTGATCTATTTTTGGAAAAAATTTCTAATGTAAGTATTCAGTCGGAATTTTGCCTCTACATCCTTGGACTATTGATTTTGTATTTATACGCGCTCGGAAATAGGCAAAAACAAATGGTTGAACATTTGTTTAGAGTTTCGAATCGCCCGGAAATACAGTTAACTATGTTTGTCGGTACAGTGATTGGCACGGCTGTTCAACCCGTCGGTTATGAGCTCGGACCCGAAATCACTAAACTTCTCGCTTTGTTTTTTAGCTATCTTGATAAATTAAGTCTTGAGGAGTTAATAACACTTACCAATTTTGTCCAAGAAGCCATAGGTTGAAACGACGTATGGCTAAAGGAAATAACTATTATATAGGGAGGCGTTCCTAAAAATGAAGGATTTGATCAAGAAAGGATTTGCTTTGAGTCTTGGATTGGTGCTTTTGAGCAGGGAACAAGTCGAAAAGTCCGTCACCCAGCTGGTGAACAAAGGAGAGGTACCGGCTTCTGAGGCTAAAGAACTGGTTAACGAACTAATAGAAAAAGGTGAGGAACAACAACGGTTATTAGAGGATAAAATCCGAGAACAAATAAAGAAGTTGCTTATTGAGATTAATATTGCTTCAAAGGAAGACCTCCAACAATTGGAGCAGCGCTTGCAAAAGTTGGAGCAGCGGGACTAAGAAGTAAGGAGCCTGAAAAGAATCAGGCTCCTTGTTAATAGTAAGGGGCGCTCTACATGTTAGGTAAGAAAATACGTCATATTGGCCGCTATCAGGAAGTTGCCAGGGTTTTTGCTAAACATGGACTTGGGTTTATAGTCCAGGATTTAGGACTGTTAAATGTCCGGTCTCTGCCCAAACGACTGTTTACTCCAGAAATAGTATTAGATTCAAAATCGCTTGGGGAGCGAATTAGGAGGGTTATTGAGGACCTGGGACCCACGTTTATAAAGATGGGGCAAATCGCCAGCACGCGACCGGATTTGATTCCGGAAAACATTGTTCTTGAACTAGAAAAGTTACAAGATCGGGTTGCTCCTTTCTCCTATGAAAAAATACAAGAAATAATACAAGAGGAACTTGGGCTACCGGTGCACGAGGTCTTTGCTGAGTTCAGTGAGAACCCGTTAGCTGCAGCATCCATCGGGCAAGTGCATCGTGCAGTCTTCAAAACGGGAGAAGAAGTCGCCGTAAAAATTCAACGTCCACAAATAACAACAATCATAGAAACTGACCTGGAAATTTTATTTGATTTGGCGGGTGTTGCCGAGCAAAGGCTGGAATGGGCTAAATTGTATCACATAAGTGAGATTGTCGAGGAATTCGCCAAATCGCTGTTGAGCGAGCTTGAGTATACAACTGAAGGTCGCAACTCAGAAAAAATAGCTAAACAGTTTCTGAATCAACCTCTTATACATATTCCTAAAGTATACTGGGACTATACCACAAAAAAGGTTTTGACGATGGAATACATCCATGGCACTAAACTTAATGACCATCATAAATTATACGAAATGGGTTACAATCGTAAAGAGATTGCAAAGCGCATTATCGAAGCAATCTTCCATCAGATTCTTGTCGAAGGCTTTTTTCACGGTGATCCACATCCCGGAAATATTTTCATAATGCCCAACGAAGTTGTCTCCTTCCTTGATTTCGGCATGGTCGGACGACTTACTCCCGAGATGAAATATCATTTTGCCGCTTTAGTAATTGCTATGATTCGTAAAAATACGGATAGTATGCTTAAGGCTGTGCTGAAGATGGGACTTGCACCCAGTGATGTTAACAAATCTTTATTGCGTAAAGATATCGATAGCTTGAAGGAAAAATACTTAGACATCCCCCTAAGCCAAGTTAGTTTAGGTAAAGCCGTCAAGGAACTGTTTTCAGTTACCTTTAAACACCACATCCGGATTCCTGCAGATCTCACCCTTTTAGGAAAGTCCCTCCTCACTTTGGAAGGTATGATAGAGAAGCTTGATCCAGAGCTTAGTATTATCGATGTGGCACAGCCTTTCGGGACCAAGCTGTTAAGGGAACGCTACCAAATTAATACAATTGTTAAAAGGTTCTTCGGAACATTCTCCGAGTACAGTGATCTTTTACTGGATTTACCGAAACAAACCAAAGATTTGATGACCAACTTGCAACAGGGGAAATTGGAGGTACAGATTCCTCAGTTAGATGTGCTCTTGAAGAAATTAGACCGGGTTAGTAACCAAATTTCTTTTAGCATAGTTTTGCTTTCTTTCAGTATTGTTTTGACGGGGTTGATGGTAGTTGCTGCTCTAGGGAGACAGGCAACTGTTCTTTGGGGGTTCCCTATTATCGAATTGGGCTTTGGCTTTATCTGCTTAATGCTATCCTATTTGCTTTTTTCAATTTTCCGAACAGGTAGATTTTAAGGACTAAAACCAATGAGGTCGTTCAGATTTTTTCTTTTAGGAATAATTAAAGAGCGAGTTATCAGGGCCATTGTTGTAAATCTTGAAGGCATACTGGTACAAAAGGAAGTGTATTTATGCTGGGTATAGCTTTAGAAGGCGGAGGTGCGAAAGGCGCCTTCCATATGGGCGCAGTAAAAGCATATTTTGACGAAGGTTATCATTTTGATGGAATAACAGGTACATCCATTGGAGCGCTCAATGGCGCTATTATTGCGCAAGGCGATTTTGAGATTGGGTATCAATGGTGGCAAAGGATGGATACTTCCTTTTTGTTTGATATTGACCAAATACACATGCAAAATTTTTTAAATAGAAAAATTGATAAAGACGTCCTTTTTTACCTGTTCTCAAAAATAAAGGATATTGTCGAAAACAGAGGTCTTGATACGAAAAAGATACGGGAAACATTGGACAATATCGTTGTGTGTGAAAAGCTAGGATCTGAACCTTTTCTTCATTTCGCGCTGAGATTGCTACCCACGCCTGATCGGCATCAACAAAATCCTCAATTAGCCCGAAAGCTTCTCCCTTGCCAACCAATGGTGTAACCGCCTGCCACGAAAAACCGCCGTCAGTGGTCCTGAGAACGTCCCTGTTGGTTGATGCCCAGCCCGAGGTCTCACTGAACATCTGGATTGAAGTAAATTGCCAAATCCTATTAGCGTTCTCCGTTTGGTTACCACTTGCCTTCGACTGATCAAATGTCTGTTTACTCGTTGCATTCCGAAAACACCCTGCCAGTAGGAGGAGGGCAACCGCTAAGAAGACGTAAATGAGGGATGTTTTTCTTGACAGAACACACCATCTCCTAATGTAGTCTTGACATTAAATCCATATCGGCTCATAAGCTCTGTCATTCGGCAGCCACGCGTATGTACTAGTACGGTCGGGTTAATATACGATCACTTCAGCAAATCCTAGAGCATGAGAGTGTGTCCACAACCAAGATATTCACATATTGAAGAGCAACAATTGTTGTCTGCTGTCAATTCAAACCCGCTTGCTAAGATGTTTTAATTAATTGCTAAGTTTACAGTTTCCAGTGATCACGGTTTATGGATAATGGGCAGTGGGAACACGGTTTTCGAACTAATTAGTAATTGTAAACTACACTTCGGATAATTGTTACACTCTTTAAAATATCCATATTTACCCTTTCTCGCGATTAACTCCCCACCACATTTGGGACAACTATTAGCGCCAATTTGGTTCGCTACTTCAGCTTTCTTTTTATGTATCCTTCGACATGCTGAGTTCTGACTTTTTTATTTTCGTGGGTCACCCGTGAGCGGAAAATCTGCGTCGGACGGTGCTTAAGTCCAAGCCGCTCCAAAAGCTCTTTTGCGGACAGCGTTTCGTTGCCTAAGGCGGACATCAGGCGCTCGACTTGATCGGTAACTTGCTCGCGAACTTGTTCGGTTTGCATAAACTCATTTAAAGCATCTCGGATCACACGGAGCATAAATTCAACAAAAGCCGTAGAATCCGCCGCTTTGTCGGCAACAGCCAATATGGTGTAATACTCCTGTTGACGTTCGCGGATTAAAGCCTCCACAGGCAACCAGTTAAAGATTGGTCTCCAGCGACTTAATAAAAGCGTCTGCCACAGACGCCCCATCCGTCCATTTCCGTCAGCAAACGGATGGATAAATTCGAACTCATAGTGAAACACGCAACTTTTTATGAGAGGATGAGTATCAGTTGTTTTGACCCAGTGAATCAGATCACTTATCAACTTAGGTATAACATCTGCAGGCGGGGCCATATGCACCAGCTTTTCTCCCGCAAAGACACCAACACCACCAAAACGAAAACGCCCGGCTTCATTTGTTAGCTCCGCCATCAATATCTTATGGGATTTCAATAGATCATCAATCTTAAATGGGTCGAATGTAAGCATAAGGCTGTAAGCATCAAAAGCATTTCTAACTTCGCGTATTTCATTGGGTGAACCAAGAACACGTTTACCGTTAATAATGTCCGTCATTTGTTCCAATGACAGCGAGTTGTTCTCAATTGCCAGTGACGAATGAATGGTCCGTATTTGATTATCCCTGCGCAAATGAGGGTTCACCGCAGTTTCGCTTTTTACAGTAACAACGCCCACTTGCTCGCTGATTTCAGCGACCAGGTGAATGATTGCATCTGTGACACTATATGGTGGAACATAAGGCTTTTCTGACACAGGCTCACCACCTAACTACTACTTATACGTTATTATACCGTTCAAGTTGTAAAAATACAAGATTTTTTAGCAGATCACTTGAAAGTCCTAAATCTTTTGGCCGAACTGTGGCCCAGGCGTAAAATTTCACTTTACCCACGATCTTGCCGGGATTATTTCTGAATGTAGTCCTGGGCTTGTTTTCCAATTGGATTAAGGAGCTAAATGAGTTTCATATTGTTGATAAAATTTTGGTCATTCGGGCGATAAGACAGAGCGAATTTTTGTGTATGATAATCCTAGTAACAACAGAAAGACCTCTGAGAGGTCTTTCTGTTGTTACTAAGGTTTATTGAGTGTGATTAAACCGAAAGAACGATTCGGCCAGCTATTTCACCCTTCGGAATATTCAAAATTGATATGTCTGTAGTAGAAGCTCCGCTTAGCTACCTCGTACTCCTCTTTGTCAAGATTACCTTTACTAAGCTCTAGTGCATGGTAACATAAATGATCTCCTTTTTTGCTCTATGAAGCACTATTGGATTTGCATACTTGGCTATAACAATATCGATACGCTTATTTGTAAGCAATTGTAGCTCATTTTTCAGGACTGAAAGCAACCGATAATCAACATTGTCTTCTACGAGAATATCAATGTCATTAGATACCTCTCCCCTGGCAGTTGATCCAAATACTCCTATTCTACTCAAGCCGAATTTCTCAAAAAAATTGTTACGAACCATAATGTCTTCCAACTGAGATATTTGATTAGTCTGCCCAAGCATTTCTATCACCTTCTTATTTTTCTACAATAATATTATAGTTAAATTTTACCACATAAACACAAGCATTGCTATCTTAACCCAACAAGTGTGGGAATTCATTCAATAGTCTCTCGTACAACTGTTCGTCTGATATCCTGTCAATATCATCAATGGCAAAAAAGTTTGCATTATCGACTACTCTGCTTTCCATGGTATCTAACTTTTCGAGGATGCCATAGTTTTCTCGCCCAATTCCTACGAATTGCCAAAACAAAGTCAACCATAGAATTGGAGTGAAATGAACTGCCAACGCCCTTGACACCGCCGATATCAAGTATTTTTCCACTTTCGGTTCAATTTCAGTATCGATAAAGACGATGGGTTTCAGGTTCTTTTCTTCCTTTAAATACTTGCTGTAGCGAATGATGAAGAGTTTTACTTTATAAATGAGGCAAGGTATGGCCTTCGGTTAATTAAGACCCATTAACTAATATGAAACCTCTTTCGATAGAATCAGTTTCCTCCAAAGGAAAGGTGCATTATAAAAAAATATCCTGCAACATCAAATTTGCAGGTACATATTTAACTTTAAAGCAATCCATCTCTATATTCAATGCGCATTTCTTAATGCTCTCCTCAATCCAATTCTCGTTCTTAACTTTACCACTACTACTTCATTTGCAGTATGAAAAATCAAAACATTATCCTTAGATTCCAAAAGCTCACGCGTTGCTTTATCATCTGCTATAGGCCCAATTACGGCTATTTCATCCACATACTCCTTGTCGTTTTCAATATGTGATTTTAGGACTTCAAACTTAACAAACTGATTGGGATAAGTATTTCTTACCTCATTCCACGTCATATAAAAACACCTTCCCAAAATTTAGTATTAATTAGTATATCATAAAAATTAAAGCGATACTTTTATTCCTGCGGTAGGTTTATCATACAGATTCTCTTAGCATTTTTTATGGGTTATAGGCTTCAATCTTCTCACTGACAAGCCTCAGCCGACCACCTTTTACTGACCAGACCGATTCAGCCCAGGCAACTGTATTGGCATGGGCAATGAACGAAATACGTTGCTTGCCATGAAGCTCCTGAGTACCATCACCGTCATCGTCAGCAGAATCCAGGCTGACAAATACATCATCCATGACTTCATCATCAACATACGACTGGTCTTTAAGAAATATCCCTGCTTTATTATAGACACCACTGTCCATATACCAAGGAACAGCTGCCCCATCATGAAAATTAACGATGGAATTAACCCCTGTGTTTTTATCGATAATCTTCATCTCAAACCCGGGAAGGCATACTACTTCCAGAGCCAAGCCTTTGTTCAGCTCTTCCTGAGATACCACTGAAACTACCTTTTTATTTTCATATGCCATTAGGGCATAAAGAACAATTCCTCCGCTGCCACCGGTTTCAACAGAAACCAGGATCTCGTTTTTCTTTGCGGCAGTGAAACTCCCGATATTGAATCGCGGCAACATGACTCCAAAATCTTCAGACAGTAAAAAAGCGGCAAACTTCCCTGTAACCCCATCCCTGACAACTACCGCCAAATTACGGGTTTGATGGCCAAAAAGGGCATTCGTATCATTGTTTTCGCCAACCAGCAGCACATCGTCGGCAGCACCGTCTCCATCGGCGTCAATTCTAGTGCTGTCATAAACATATCTAGTCTTTCCGTTTTCCGAATCATCCTGCGAGAACGTACTACCGGGAACAAAATCCGGAGAATACTGGTGTGTTGTATGTAATGAAGTTCTTTCCGAAACAGTAGGATCTGGGTTTTCACCGGAGGAAGTATTACTGGTGGTTGAATGACTTTCATTGGATGTTGAATTAATGCCGTCGAAGGTATTAAGACTGGCGACTGTTTTTTTGCCGCCCGTAGTATCATTCTGTGTATTGTTTGTATTACTGGTCCATACGAGTGGCCGTTTCTTCAATCGAAACAAAGCCGTCCATGTCATCTTCCTCAAAATATAACTCACATGCATTGTTTCCGAAAACAATTTCTTCATCTTGCTTATGAATAAACCCTTTCCAAGTATCAGCAGTCTGCAATGCAATGCCGCCCGTCAAAGTAACATTTGCACCAAAATCAGCAACAATCTCTAACCCTAAAACGTCGTGATAAAACTGCTTTGCTTTTTCTATATTTCTTACAACAATCAACGTGCAAGTATACTTCATTCTCACGATCCTCCACTGTAGATTAGATAAAAAATAACATTTTACTAATGTCCGGAGTTTGATAAATTCGACAGAAGATGGTTTATTGTGACAATTTGGTGTTTGGGAAAATACAATATATGACTATCTCCTTCTAAGTTGGTAAAACTATACATATAATATTGAAACAGTGTTTGGAAGGTGATATGATATGGACAAGAAAAACAATGATAGTCCTCAAGAGGAGGGAGAAAAAATGAGTATATTAGAAAGTGAAATATTAAGTAATAGACACTGTCCTCCTACTGAATCTTTAAGACAATCTTTAAATGAAGTTAAACTTATGAAAGAAGGGAAAAAGGCAGAAACTTCTCTTCAAGATTGGTTTTCAAAAATTAAGAAGGATAAAGAAAACGGGAGACTGTAGTTAAATGAATATTGTCCCGACTAACACATTTGATCAGGATGTTAGAGATTATATACGAAAAAAGAAGTATCGACATATAGAAGATGATTTATATGATGATATTTTTAAATGTTTAATCAATGACATTTTGATTGGGGACGAAATTAAAGGGTTGAATTTAAGTCAAAGTGAACATGTTTACCCAGCTAGAGCTAAACATACGAGTGTAAATGTAGGGAAAACTAATGGATTTAGACTTATTTATCTATATTCAGAAAGTTTATCTAAAATATATTTGTTGACTGTTTATTCAAAGAAGGATCATGAGACTATATCAAAGGCAGAGATAAAGAGAATAATTAAGACATACTTATAACGATAAGACCTCCGCATCGGGGTCTTATTATCATTCTCCCTTCCCTTTTTCCTCTTTAGTACCTACATTCAAAAACAGACATTCATATCCATATACAAACCGTTCCGAATGAAGCAGGAATATTCATACCACTTAGAAACATCTTTCGAAATTCATAGCAAGAATATCACTCCGCTGAAATCTCTTTCCGCTGCTTTTTCTGTCGTGCCTTATCCAGACGTTCTTGATACATCTCTCGAATCCAAGTACTCACAGGTGCCTTCCATTGTTGGCTTGGGCTGGGGATATTTTTGATCAGACTTCTGGGGTTTAACCCCATCTCTCTGGCCATTTTCAGGGTTTCGTCGTTCAGTCTGCATTTCTTTTTTGCTTCAGCCCATTCTGCATCCTTTTTTATATTACTAGCCATGTTGTGTTCCTTTCTTCACACAATTAAAATTAGATTAACATCCATATCAGTTACTATTTCGTTTTACAGCCCGATACTGCTGCTTGCT
>DOPS01000010.1:0-2996 GCA_003512645.1 Desulfosporosinus sp. | reverse complement strand
TCGTGGCCGGCGGCCCGGAGGTGGTGACGGTAGAAAATATCACTTAGGCGTATGGGGTTTCAGTTAGCGTGGAAAGGGTGCGAAATCAATTTGTTGTGATCCCAGTATAAGGTGTGCGTTGAAGTAATTCAACCAGATTATGTCAACCAAACCGAGTTCAGTATCTCTGGAAATAAAAAAATAATCTGCCTCAGGGCTTGCCTGGGGCAGATTATTTGTCGATAAAATCCTAAAAGTTCTTTCTTAATGAATTAATCACATAGTCCACATCCTGGATTGAATTAAAATGGCTGAAACTAAAGCGTATTGTTCCATTCGGAAACGTACCAAGTGTGTGATGGGCTGCTGGAGCACAATGAAGGCCGCAACGGGTCATGATCCCAAAGTCTTTAAACAATTGATAGCTAACTTCTGCATTATCGTGATTCAAAAAGTTAAGAGAAGCAATCCCTGTTCGGTCTTGTGTTTGGTCGGGGCCAATGAGCTGGATACCAGGAATAGTTTGCACATTTTGTATAAACCTGTGAACAAGATTAAGCTCTTTTTCTCTAATAGTCGTAATGCCTTCCGCGATTATGTATTTAAGTGAGGCATTAAGCCCGTAAATACCCGGCAAGTTTAATGTGCCCGCTTCAAAACGATCGGGCATATAATTTGGTTGAAGAACACTCTCTGATGCGCTTCCTGTTCCCCCTTCGATCAAGGGTTCAACGAGAGAGGCTAATTTATCGTTAAGGTAAAAGCCGCCTATTCCTTGGGGTCCTAAGAGACCTTTATGGCCTGTAAACGCTAACGCATCGGCCTTTAGTCTAACAAAGTCTAGGGTTAAGAAACCAGCTGTCTGTGCGCAATCAACGATAAAAAACAAGTTATGCTCCTTGCATAGTTTACCGACTTCTTCTAAAGGTAATATCGTGCCACTGACATTGGAAGCATGAGTCATAATAACCGCTTTTGTATTAGACCTAATTTGGAGGCATAAGTCGCTTGTGCGAAGTTCCCCTTTGTTATTACAGAGAACCGTTGATAGTTCAACCCCTTTTTCAGCTAGTGAAGATAGGGGGCGCATAACTGCGTTATGTTCCATGGAAGAAACAATTACATGATCTCCCGGTTTCAACAATCCTTTAAGGATAACATTTAGACTTTCGGTAATATTTTTAGTAAAAATTACGTTTTCTGGTATAGGAAAATTAAACAGGCTACACAGAAGTTCCCGTGTTTCATAGACAATGTTGGCAGCTTCAAACGATGCCGTGTAAAGCCCTCGGTTAATATTACAGCCACTATTGGTTAGAAATCCAGCTACGGCATCAGCCACACCAGGAGCCTTAGGGAAGGAAGTGGCTGCATTATCTAAGTATAATCCGTCCATGACACCATTCCTTTAGTAAGAGCTTCGTCGTTTAACGAAGCTCTTACAATTATTGAGTTCACTCCTCAGCACGATACACTAATTTGTACTGATTCCCTTCAACAGCATAAATCTTCTCGATTTCGTCAGAAATAATTTCGGAAAGATCGCTGGTAAAGTGAAATTTTACACCCATGCCACAACTGGAAGTCAACTTGCGAGGTAAAGGGATTAATTCTCCTATATAATCAGAGTTTTTAATAAATCTTGCAAATTTGATTGCAGAAGAATTTGTGAAGAACAGCATAATATAGATCATAATACTATTTCTTCGCGGATATTTCAAAGGTATTAGCGTCGCCATCGAGTTCGACAGTATTAATAGTGTAGCCTGTTAAGTTCAAGTATCGTTCCACATTTGATTTTGCTGTTTTGCTGTCAACTAGAACGGTTACTTCAGTCGAACATACTTCCAGTGCCTTTTTGGTCATAAGAACTGGTTGGGGACAGGACATTCCTCTTGTATCAATTTGCGCCAATCTTAACACCTCCTTGTACCGTTGCTTTCACATCTTTTTCTAGGTTGAAATAAGCAATTATAAGTAAAAGAGCAAAACCAATGAGTACCGCGATTTTTCCGTTAGGGGAAGGACCTTGAGCACTGGCGGCAAGGGAAAAGTTATGAGCAAAGGCAGCTCCAGCAGACATTCCTAAAATTGTAATTACGGAATCAACATTTCCTTCAGAGGCTAGAATAAGTTGTCTAAGTGGGCATCCTCCCAGAAGCACAGAACCCCATCCTGCAAGTGCCATTCCTAGAAAATTCCATAACCCATCAACATGTGCGATGGATTGGCCAGTAAAACCGAGCTTATAAAAACCAAAGTATAAATTTCCCAAACTTACAAAAACAATGATTGAGATAAATCCAAGAATTAAATAAGTATCTTTAAAGAGAATAGCATCTCGAATGCCACCTACCATGCATAACCTTGTTCGTTGCACTAAGACCCCGACGATCAATCCCACAGCAAGAGCAATCCATACAGACGCATGCGCTGCACCTGGACCTTTGGTGCTAAAGAAAAGGAAGGCTGGTGGTACAAGGAGAAGGATAAAAAGCCCGACATTAAACATTGGAAAAAGGTAACCTTCTAGTTTGGACAGTTTATAAGTTCTCTTAAGACTAAACCCACTTTTTAAGAAAATAATGCCAACGATAATTCCAGATGCAAATCCGGCTAGGCCAAACAGAGCATTAAGGTCACCGCCCCCAAGCCTTAAGACCATGCGGAGAGGACAACCTAAAAACATTAAAGCACCAATCATAACTACAAAACCAAGAATAAATCGAATGAAAGGGGATGAGCCTCCTCGAACATCAAATTCCTTTTTAGCAAATGATATCAGAAAGGCTCCCAGGACAATCCCAATAATTTCTGGACGTATGTACTGAACAACGCCTGCGCGATGTAATCCTAAGGCCCCCGTTGTGTCCCGAATAAAGCACGCGATACAAATTCCCATGTTCACAGGATTACCAAAGCGAACTAGGATAACAGCAAGAATCCCAATGACTGCTCCCGTAAAGATAATACCTTTTTTACTATCCATTTTACTTCCTCCTTGTAAGATAGATATA
>DOPS01000101.1:0-3217 GCA_003512645.1 Desulfosporosinus sp. | reverse complement strand
GCATCTTGATAGTAAAAAAGGAACGCCTCATCCCGTGCTAAGCCTAGCCTGAATTTATTCTGCTGGGCTTGAGGAGCAGGATTAGAATTTGGCTCAAGAATGCTAGAATTATTGACAGAACATGTGGCAGTTTTCTTAGTTTCATGCGATGAAAATGATTCACTACTAAACTCAGGGGCAGCCAGCATTATACTTTCGACTTGATCCAAATCAACGTGTTTAGTTATTAAATCGGAAAGCGTCTCGATAAACCCTTCTAAGAGTCCACCTTCCCCTACGGGAATCAATCCCAAATGCCGTTCAGGTAGGTGCAGGGATAGTTCTTTCGGGAGCACCCCAAGGACTGGGATCTGGAGATCACTGAGGGCTTCTCGCAGAATAGTTTCTTGGGCCGTCGATTTGACGCGGTTAAGGATGACACCCTGTACTTTTGTCTGGGGGTCAAAGGAGTTAAAGCCGTAGACTAGGGCGGCCACGCTCCGTGACATTGAAGAGGCATCAACAATTAGGATGATCGGAGCTTGCAGAAGTTTTGCAACATCTGCCGTACTTCCAAAACCTGCGGTACCACTCATACCATCAAACATACCCATGACTCCCTCAATCACCGCCCAACTCTCCTGAGCACTTTGAGCAAAGATGGAAGGAAGATGCTCTCCTAACAGCCAGCGGTCAAGATTGCGGGAAGCCCTTCCCGTTGCTGCCGCATGATAACTGGGGTCGATGTAATCCGGCCCGACCTTGTACCCCTGGATTGGACGATGGCGCTTTTTCAAAGCCGCCATCAAACCCGTAGCAAGGGTTGTTTTGCCTACACCGCTGTGCGTTCCTGCAAGGACAATCCGTGGAATCTTCATGCTGTATCTCCTTATCGATAATTCGTGGTTCGAGGTTCGTCGTTCGAAATTCGAGTTTGTGAAGCGAATAATCTATTCGCGCCTCAAAATAAACTTTGAGCCTAGCTAAAAGGCGAACCCGTCGCTCGATGATTAAGTGGGGGTCACTTGGTTAAATCATTAAGTAAGCTATTACAAGGGCAGGCAGAAGGGATAACCAGGTCGCCGTTTGAACCAGTTGACGACAGCGGGCAATGTCTGTGGCTCCTACTGGATGAAGGGCATCCCCCATCTCTGCCCGGTGGTGGGTCCGACCATGATAGATATTGATGCCACCAAGCCGAATGCCAAGTAATCCAGCAACCACACTTTCCGGATTCCCTCCGTTGGGACTAGGATGACCTGAGGCATCTCGCTTCCACATTCGGTAGGCGTGACCCACTGACATTCCTCTGAACCAACCTGCGAGCAGTAAGATCGGAACAGATAAGCGCGCGGGTAGGTAATTCGCCCAATCATCTGTGCGAGCCGAGAACCAGCCAAACTCTTCATAGCGCTCGTTCCTATAGCCGACCATAGAATCCAAAGTGCTGACCGCTTTAAAGGCCATCGCTAAGGGCGCTCCTCCGAGAGCGGCGTAAAAAAGCGGGGACAAAATCCCATCAACGAAGTTTTCGGCCAGGGTCTCAACGGTTCCTCTAGCAAGCTCACCTTCGGAAAGATTGCTAGTGTCACGGCTAACCAACCAAGAAAGCCGTGTGCGAGCCTCAGTCAAGTCCCCTTTTAGCAAAGGAACTAGGACACTTTGTCCAGCATCTAAGAGGGATTTACTAGCTAAGGTTGTGAAAATAAAATAAGTGGTTAACCCAAAACCCAGCAAGGGATGCAGTGTCTTCGCTGCCAATACTGCAGCCCAGGTAAGCAGATAACTTCCCCCTACTACAAGGATCGTTAGCAGGACCCCGTTGCGGCGTCGCAGCTGGGGAGTTCCTAGATTGAGCTGGCGCTCCAGATAGGCAATCAGGTTCCCTATTCCTACGACTGGATGGGGCCAACTGCGTGGATCTCCAATAACCTGATCAAGTATAAATCCAAACAGAACAGCGATGGGAAGAAGCGCTGAAACGATACTCAATGTTTCCATAATTTTAAGTTAAGCCCATAATGTCTCGAATCCGTTCCATATCCACATTTTGCCGAACTAAATCGGCCAACTCATTAAACGCTAATTCACGAAGCGCTGCTTGAGAAAGTGACGCTTCTACGGTCCGCGCAGACCCTCTGCGCTGCCATAGCCAGTTTAAAAGGGATGTCCGCAAGCTGTCATTATCGAAAATTCCATGTAAATAGGTACCATAAGCATTTCCTACCTGCAAACCATCGAGATTGGACTCTCCATTCGAAGTCAAATTGAACAGTGGAGTATGCCCCTCATCCATGGTGGTTCGACCCATATGGATCTCGTAACCAACCACTGTATCACCAGTACAGGCTTTCAAGAAGCCTTGCTCCGCCAGGATGGTCCCCTTACTCTGAACGGTATGTTTCTGAGGATAGAATTCTGTCACCATCGGTAAAATGCCAAGCCCTGAGACCTCTTCCAGCTCGGACTCTGTATGCAGCGGATCCTTCACTAAGCGTCCCATCATTTGATAGCCACCACAAATCCCGATGACAGGAACCTCTTTTTCATCAAGCTTATGAATGAGAGTCCCTAAGCCGCTCTCATGAAGAAAATGCAAGTCAGCGAGAGTGTTTTTGCTGCCGGGAATGATGAGGAGATCTGGTTTTCCCAAATTCGCAGGGTCAGTAACATAGCGCACCGCAACATCGGGTTCATCCTGAAGCGCATCAAAGTCTGTAAAATTAGAAATGTAGGGTAAACGAATGACTGCCACGTCCAATTGGTCTGCTAGAGAAACCGAGGGTTTTTCGTCTGCTTCGTTCAAAGCTACGGAATCTTCATCTGGAATACGGATCTTGAAATAAGGAACAACTCCGACTACTGGGATTCCTGTTTTTTCTTCGATGAAGTCTAAGGCAGGCTGAAGAAGCTTAATTTCCCCTCGAAACTTATTAAAGATAATCCCTTTGATCATGGCTCGTTCTTCAGGTTCCACTAATTCCAAGGTTCCTACAACGGCTGCTAAGGCTCCACCACGGTCAATATCTGCTACGAGTAAGATCGGTGAATTGGCCTCCATGGCAACCCGCATATTAACAATATCGTTGGATTTAAGATTGACTTCAGCCGGACTTCCTGCTCCTTCAATCACTACGATTTCATAGTCCTTGAGCAAGCCGTGGAGTGCCTCAGTCACATAAGGCCAAGTCATACGTTGATATTCCCCATGGTAACGCAGAGCTGTCACATTCCCCTG
>DOPS01000166.1:3849-5620 GCA_003512645.1 Desulfosporosinus sp. | reverse complement strand
TTGACCGCTGGAATCCTCAAAAATATGGAAATCGAATTGAAGTTGTTGGAAAATAAAGCGTTTGAAGAGTTAAGGCTCAAGTGGTCGGAAAGAGCAGTTGGTCTAGGCGAGGAAATAATAATCCTACGGGGTGAACAAGTGCTTCAAGGAGTCTTTAAGGGTATCTCAATCGATGGAGCCCTGCTTTTAGAAACCGAGGATGGAGAGAAAAGTTTTTCAGCTGGAGAAATTCAACTTAGATCCAAAAAGAGCAGCTATTTTTAAGTTTGTAAGTTCCGCTCTTGACGAACCTTTTTAGTGTAAGGGTTTTTGCAAAGCCTAATAATTTATAATACTTAAACTAAATTGGATTGCAAGCAGTTGAGATCTATTGTAAACTAAAATCCATAGAGAAGTTTACAATAGAGGGGGATTTATAGTGAATACGAGAAAATTAGCTATGACGTCTGTGATGGCGGCACTCATGTGTTTGGCAGGAATGATGCTTCACTGGGTTTCACCGGCGTTAGTTCCGTTCAGTGTTTTACCAGTTTTAGTTCTGATGTCCGGTCTTATTCTTGGGGCAGAGTATGCGGCTATGGCTATGGTGGTGTATTTAATTTTGGGACTCTTTGGGTTGCCTGTCTTTTCATCGGCACCATTTGGAGGATTCGGCTACATCCTAAAGCCAACCTTTGGATTTCTCCTTGGCAATGTAGCTGCAGCCTATGTTGTGGGCCGGGTGTACCGTGAAGGAAGCTATTGGAGTGCGATTATGGGTGTGCTAGCTGGACTGGTCACCTTGTATTTATTTGGTTTAAGCTATCTCTATATTATCTTACATTGGGTGTTGCATCGTCCGACAAGTATAGCTGGTGTTATGATGATTGGCTTTGTTCCATTTATTTTGGGGGATCTAATCAAAGCAGGAATTGCCGTCTGGGTTGGGCTAGAAGTAGTTCGTCGGCGTAGTCAAGCTACCTAAAGGGATTTACTGACCAAAGGAGCGTTATTATGATTCTTTTATTTGATGTGGGTAATACAAACATTGTGTTGGGGGTCTATGATGAGAGGGCAATGACCCATCATTGGAGAGTCTCTACTGATAAATCCCGTACTATGGATGAGTATGCGGTAGTTATTAAAAATTTATTCGATTTTAGTGGTTTGACATTTCAAAAAATCAGTGCTGTCGTTATTTCCTCAGTAGTTCCGCCCGTAATGCCCACTTTAGAAGCTCTGGTTCGAAAGTACTTTGGCGTTGAACCCCTAGTTATAGGGCCCGGCATTAAAACGGGGATGCCTATCGTTTATGACAACCCTAGAGAAGTTGGAGCTGACCGTATAGTAAATGCTGTGGCGGCTTATGCTAAGTATGGAGGACCGCTGATCATTGTGGATTTTGGCACGGCGACGACGTTCTGTGTAGTATCCAAACGTGGAGAGTATTTGGGCGGATCAATAGCTCCTGGAATCGGGATTTCAACAGAAGCGTTGTTTCAGAGGGCTTCGAAGTTACCTCGTATCGAAATGGTTAAACCGACAGCAGTGATTGCAAAAAACACGGTAGCTGGAATGCAATCCGGAATTTACTATGGTTTTACCGGCCAAGTTGACGGGATTGTGAAACGGATGAAGGCGGAGTTAGGATCTGACACTAAAGTAATCGCGACCGGTGGATTAGCGGAAATGATTTCTCAAGAATCTGATACGATTGAAAAGGTAGACCCATTTTTAACCCTTGAAGGGTTGGTATTAATCTATGAGCGGAACAGGAATAATAAGTGAACTC
>DOPS01000166.1:0-3827 GCA_003512645.1 Desulfosporosinus sp. | reverse complement strand
ACGGATAAAGCATTTCGTGAAACAGTCTGCTCAGTCGGTGGTAAGTATGTTTGGACTGAAATGATCAGTGATAAAGCCTTGACCTATCAAAACTCAAGGACCTTGAGTATGCTCGACTTGCATGGAGAGGCAGAACCTAGGATTGTACAGCTTTTTGGTTCAGATCCCGAGACAATGGCCCGGGCTGCTGTATTAGCGATAGAATGTAGCGCCAATGTCATCGATATTAATATGGGTTGTCCTGCTCAAAAAATCGTAAAAAACCAGGAAGGATCGGCGCTACTCAAGGATCTTCCTCGCGCACAAGCTATTGCTTCAGCCGTTGTGCAAGCGGTAGATGTGCCGGTGACAGTGAAAATGAGGCTGGGTTGGGATGACAACAAAATGGTGGCTCTCGAACTGGCGAAAGGGCTAGAGTCTGTTGGAGTTCAAATGCTCACGGTTCACGGGCGAACTCGAGAGCAATTTTATTCAGGCTATGCAGATTGGGATTGGATAGGACGAGTCAAGCAAGAAGTCAGCATCCCGGTTATTGGCAATGGGGATGTTTTCAAACCTGAGGATGCCAGTCGATTGATTGAGCAAACAGGCTGTGATGGGGTCATGATTGGACGAGGTGCTCTAGGAAATCCGTGGCTGATCCTTAGAACTCAGCATTTTTTAAATTGTGGGGAACTATTACCTGAACCGACCAAGGAGGAACGTATCCATATTGCGTTGCAGCATTTTGACCGAGTTTTGCGTTATAAAGGAGAGCGAATAGGTCTTAACGAAATGAGAAAACATGCTGTATGGTATATTAAAGGGTTTTCTAAAGCTGCCCAACTCCGAGATGAGATTATGCAAACCAAGACGATTGAAGAAATGCGAACAATCTTCAGTCGTATATTGGAATAGGAGAATAGTATTTGTAGAAATAAGAAATATTATGGGTGCAATGCTCGTTAAGGAAAAGAGCCTAATCCTTGACAATAATTTGCAAGGTCCTTATAATAACGAGTAATGTAATTGAGGAATCTTTTTTAAGAAGTTCCTAGACTAAAGGGAGTACGCATACCATAATTGGAAAAGCGCGCTACATGAGATAAGCCGCGTAATGCGTAGGACGAGAAAAGGGAGCGAGGAAATTATGGCTGAAAAAGAAGTCATTCTAACATTAGAAGGCCTCAAAAAACTTGAGGAAGAGTTGGAACTATCTAAAACTGTGAAACGCCGTGAAGTTGCTGGACGCATAAAGCAGGCTATTGATTTTGGAGACATTAGTGAAAACTCAGAGTATGATGATGCTAAGAACGATCAGGCCTTTATCGAAGGACGGATTATAACTCTTGAAAAAATGCTTAGAAATGCGCGAATCATCGATGAATTAGAGGGATCGGATGTTGTAGCAATTGGCGCAAAAGTACGTCTTAAAGACGTTGACTTTGGTGAGGAAGAGGAGTACTTTATTGTTGGTTCAGCTGAGGCGGATCCTGGTACCAACAAAATTTCTAACGAATCACCGGTTGGTAAAGCGCTGTTGGGTCAGAGTAAAGGGTCTGTGGTTGAAGTCAATGTTCCTGCAGGTATTTTACACTATCAGATTCTGGATATTAAATAGAATACCTTTAAGGATCAAGAGAATTACTGGATAGATATAGGTTTTAGGCAATAAGTTTATTTAGAGTGCAGTGTTTCTGTAACTGGGGCTTTACCAGGTTCAGATACTGCACTTTGTTTATTAATGTTTTGATCACCATAATATGGAAATTTTATTTCGGATGTAGACTCTGCTTGTTTAGTCAGTACTTAGTTTGGTAAAATTGAAGGTATAAGCATAAATAATGGAGGAACAAAGAATGGATAACACCAATGACCTCTGGCGAATTCGCTTAGAAAAGCTTGAATTGCTTCGCCAAGCTAAAATTGAACCCTACGCGGATCGTTATGTTCGCACCCATAAAGCGCTTGAAATTTTGGAGAAATTTATGGAGTTAGAAGGCCAAGACGTCAAGATTGCGGGTCGAATTATGAGTAAACGAGATCAAGGAAAAGTCATCTTTGTTCACGTTCAGGATATTAGTGGACGAATCCAGGCTTACATACGTAGTGATGAATTAGGGCAAACGATGTTTGATCTAATTACTAAATTTGATGTGGGAGATATTGTCGGGGTAGAAGGAAAGGTTTTTCGTACAAAGCGTGGAGAGATTTCTATCCATGCCCGTAATGTCTTGTTGCTTTCCAAGGCGATGCGTCCCCTTCCAGAGAAGTTTCATGGTCTAACGAATGTGGAAACACGTTATCGTAGACGATATTTGGATTTAGTCATGAATCCGGATGTTCGCCAAGTATTTGTCACTCGGAGTAAAATCATACGGTACATGAGAGAGTTTTTAGAGGAACGAGAGTTTCTAGAAGTTGAAACACCCACACTTCATGCAATCCCCGGTGGAGCGGCAGCGCGCCCGTTTACCACACATCATAACGCTCTTGACATTGATCTATATTTGCGGATTGCCCTTGAACTGCCCTTAAAACGTCTTATTGTGGGTGGCTTTGAGAAAGTGTTTGAAATTGGACGTACCTTCCGAAACGAAGGAATTTCAATCAAACATAATCCAGAGTTTACGATGATGGAGCTTTATCAAGCGTACGCAAATTATGAAGATATCATGGAATTAACGGAAGAAATGATTGCGAATATTGTTCAAAGAGTGCACGGAACGCAGGAAATCACTTATCAAGGTCAAACCCTTAACTTCGAGACTCCGTGGCGACGGCTTCCAATGTTGGACGGTATTCTAGAGTACTCGGGAGTCGACTTTAAGACGTTGGATACTGATGAACAGGCGCGCCAAGTCGCACGCGAGAAAGGCCTGCATGTAGATGCAGAGGCATCCCGCGGAAAAATCATCAACGAGTTTTTTGAGGAATTCGTTGAACCGAATCTTATCCAGCCAACCTTTATCATTGGACATCCCGTAGAAATTTCTCCGTTAGCGAAGCGTAACGCTGATCAACCGGAATATACGGATCGCTTTGAAGCATTTATGTATGGTCGCGAACTTGCTAACGCCTTTTCTGAGTTAAATGACCCTATTGATCAGCGACAGCGTTTTGAGGCACAGGCTTCCGAACGGGCTAAAGGGGATGATGAGGCTCATATTTTGGATGAAGATTTTGTACAGGCGCTTGAGTACGGGCTTCCGCCCACGGGTGGCTTAGGCGTAGGGATTGACCGTTTAGTCATGTTTTTAACGGATTCAGCATCTATACGGGATGTCATTCTTTTCCCGACAATGCGGCCAAGAGATGAGAATACTCAGCTCGAAGAGGTTGAAGAGTAATATCAAAGAGAATTGCCCATAAACAAGACTGACCCTAATTAGGGTCAGTCTTGTTCATGGGCAATAATTATTTACCTCAGAGCTAACAGACGTTAATCCCTTACTTCTAAACTGTTAGGTAAGCTGCAATTAACGGGTGGATAAATTTCTAATGTTCAGGTGGAGTCTGAAATTCCATCTGAACTAAGAACCCAGCTAATAATAAAATCACATAGCATTGATATTAGGAGCATAGAGGAGAATACACGTCGTTTATGGGTATTAAAGTTATATTATCGGCCCTAGAGGTGCTTGAATTCTATGTCAGTCTTATGGTATAGTATTATTTGTTCGCTTGGCAATATTGTTGAATAAGAACGTATATCTAAAGCGAATAAAAATGTAAGGGTTATTGTTAAAAATTAGTATTGACAACTTAGGTTTGAAATGCTAAAATGATGCTCTGGCCCAAGAGTAATGTGCCATCCATGGTCTTTGAAAACTAAACAACAAGGACAG
>DOPS01000254.1:0-4896 GCA_003512645.1 Desulfosporosinus sp. | reverse complement strand
CCCTTGAATTCCGAGAGGCTATTATAGTATATCACTGAATTAAGCACTTAGTACCATATATCACAAAGTCTTAATTTTCAGAGTTGTCAATAATGTTCAGAAAACTATTTTGCAGGAAAAGCAACTTCCGGACATTTGCTTGGTAAGTCAAAAAAAAGAGAACCAAATAATTGGTTCAGAAATTTGCCTCGAAGGGGATCATATACTGTAAATGGTAAATGGACATCTACGATCATTTCTCTGCCTTTCTATACAACTGAAAGGTTAAGGTATTCCCTTCTACATTACAACGGATTAGGAGATAAGCGTCTGTACTATTTCTGAATCTAAAATCGAGAATGGGAAAGCTTACAGTTGCATCCTGCCCGGGAGGCACATAATCAACGGGCAAGGAATGACGATGTCTTTCTAAAATTTCCAAATTGGCAAGAAGAACTACATTATAAAGATTGGACGAAACTTGGCAGACTCCGCCGCCCAGCCCTGGGGTGAACTTGTTTCCTACGATGATCAGAGCCTCTTGATAACCTGCTTTCGCAGTTCGTTCTCCGACACTTTCATTGAAGGAGAACCGTTCTCCAGGTGCTAATAGTTTTCCATCGAGAGCCTTTGCAGCAAGGCGAATGTTCCCCGTGCGTTTGACCAAGGTAGCGTCAAAGTGAGTAGAGTACTGAGCGATTAATCCTGAGCTCGTCACGGTGTCAACGATGGGTTCTTTAACCGTAAGGTTCAGTTTGATTGCTTTGCTATATCCGTCAACGACTCCATCATAAACACTTGACCCTAAACTGCTGGTATCGACTAACTTGGAGTTCCACTTAACAGGCACATCAATAGTATCACTGTTGTAAAGTTTAGCTTGAATTGTTGTAGGAAAAGAATAGTCTTCACTTTGAAGAACTGTTGCAGTTAGATCGGCTATAGAATAAATACTAGTTTCTTTCACTGTTCCTAAAATCAAGCTTCTTGAACTATTTATTATCTCATCTGTTACAATTCCACTGCCCCCAAACAACACTAAGTTTGGACACAAATTTTGCGCATAAAGTTTCCCAAAGTAACTGGCGACTGATTTTGGTAACGTTGGTACTGTAGGGTCTATAAAGATAATAGGATCTCCATTTTTGGCTGCCACAGCACTACCTGCCAAAGCATCAGCAAAACCATAACCTGTGGCTAGATATACTGTTGATGGATCCGGAGCGAAGGTTTCTGCAATCATAACATTCGTATCAAACCGAGATTCTCCAGTCAACCGTTCGACACTACTCTGTGGTAACAAACTACTTATTTCGGATTTCACTTTATCTGTGATCGCGCCTACTCCCCCCGTTATGTATACTTTCGCAGGTTTTCTTTCCCCTAAAAAATTCTTAATTTCTTGAGGGAGTGCATCGTGAGGGGTTAACAGTATCGGCCAGCCTTTATTTGCAGCAATACTTGAGATACTTAAAGCATCAGGATATTGTTCTCCAGAGGCTATCACAACTGTGGAAAAAGTAGTGGTATCCTTGAGTGAAGTGGCTATCTTATAAGATGTATCATACCTGTCCAGGCCTGCAATTCTAACAACATTTGTAAATCCAAGGTCATTTAATTTAGTCTCGAATTCAGTGCCTATTATTCCAGCTCCGCCTATGATATAAACCGTTCCAGTTGAATCAAGATGGTGAATGACATATTCAAAAGCATCGTTAGAACTTTCAATAGAAGAATCAACTAATAGTAAAGGGGCTTCTTTTTCATGGGCTAGGACACTTGCAGATAAAGCATCTGCAAATTCATTGCCTGTTGAAAGGACTACGTTTTTAACCTTATCGTTGCAATAATACTCAGAAATAACCCTAGCAGTCTCATAACTTGTATGTCCGGAAAGCCTATTAATGCTAACAATTTGTGGTGAGTTAGTAGCTGAACTTGGATTATTAGTAGCAGCAAAGGCTGGTGTTCCTACAGATATACAGCTACATGAGATTAAGATTAAGGCAATTATCTTTCTCTTCATCTAAGACTACACTCCTTCAAATGTCATAACTGGATAATTATCTCATCTTGAAGAAGTGAAGCATGTCGGAACGAGCATCATATTTACTTACTTTTAATTAACAAAAGTGTCCCATTTAAACGAATACCGAAACATTATCTCAGAATCAAAACTTCTGTATGAATATCAATGAGAAATTTCACCTTTGTTACAATGAAAGGAGCTTCCACATTTTCCTCGATATCCTGCTAAGACTCTCCTAAATATCCAAGATAATAAACCTGGCCGATTTAAAACTGTCACTGTTTCAACAGGAATCTTTTTTGCTATCTAGAAATATATCTCATGTATAAGGAGTGAATCAGATGGGGGATAAAAATCCTAAGAAGAAGCCAAAGCAGCCCAAAAAACCGTAGTAAATGTTAGGTCTTAAGGAGACAGCTAACCTAAATTAACCCGGCAGATACCAACTTTTAGTGGGTCAGCCGGGTTAATTTAAGCTTACTATACTTTCGGGTGTCGCTAATAAGGTCTTTAATGAGGAATTGGAAACTACTTATCTCCTTCTTCAGGCACAATGCAAATGAAAGTAAATCTACCACTACCCGTATTTATGAATTGATGCAACTTATTGCTGGGTGCAAATGCAAATGAGCCTGCTTCCAGCGGATGAGCCTGCTTCCAGCGGATAATCCTGTCCGTCCAAATACAAAGTCCCCTCTCCTTCGAGAATGTAAATTATGTGCGGCCAAGGGTGAGTGTGGCGAGGAGTATAACCGCCTTGACCTAGCTCGAATTCTCGCATAACATAGCCTTCCCACCCTTGGGTTGGGGAAATGAGTACTTTCTTGACGGCATTTTTGATTTGGTCATTGTCAACGCGTGTTCCTAAAACGTCACGTACATGACTTACTATCATATTCTTTCAACCTCCCAAAATACCCCAGTATCATCCTCGGCGTTAGGCCTCCCTTAGAAATGAACTGAGTGTTGTGCTACACATTAATTCTTGATTACTTGCTAAATCCCTTCCACTTACAGACTTACTTCACCTAAGCTCGCTCCTTTTGCAAATAACCGCTCGATGTTCTTTTCAATTGACGGATCAGGAATTAGTGGCGGTGCATGGTGCGGTTTGGTTCGGGCATCGATCATCATATTGTCACAGGCCCAGTGCTTGTTTTCATAATAACTATTAACCCCATAAATATCATGTGAAGGATTACTTCGCGTAAACGTCGCCCATAAAAAGTTATGCAGAGAACCACTTATAAACGGACTGTCATCACAAAGGATTAGCATTGGACAAGTCGGCATATCACCCTTTGTCTGAATAGTCGAGCTTAACTCGTCTAATTCCTTTTGTGCTTGCTGATAACTTGAAAATTCAGGTCCCTCGATGGCGACAATCCCAGGCATCACTAAACGCGGATTTTTAAAGGCTCTTAAATCCTTCAACTGGTCTGGGACTGATCTACATAAGTCTCTTTTTGGGTCACCATAGGCGGCAATAACCACTTTGCTACCTGTATTTAACCCCGTTCCCGAATAATCCAGGGTATCGATGGTTGTATTCGTTTGAAAATGAATGTCACGATGCAGATCGATTCGTTCGAGTATATAGGTTAGGAATTCTACTTCTCGATGGGTATCTAAGGGTTGATTCTCTTCGGCCGTGATAAATAAATATTTAGCGAGACTTACATGTCCTGTTCCTAAGATGCGGTTAGCGATGGTGAGAAGCTCAGCCGGTTGTTTGACGTTTTGATACGGCGTGTAGCGTTCGCTTCCGATCGCGAATAGCAAGGGGTGAACACCCGCAACATCTAGAGCATGGACTTCTTTCACACCAGGAATTTCCTGTTTTATCGCATCACCTGTTAACTCATGGATGAGATCGCCGAAAGCAGTATCTTCCTGAGGGGGACGACCAACAACTGTAAACGGCCAGATCGCGTTGGGCTTGGCAAATACTTTATGCACCTTCATCAAAGGAAAAGGATGAATAAGACTATAGTAGCCTAGGTGATCACCAAAAGGACCTTCTGGCTTTGTTTCACCTGGATGGACTTCACCGGTAATTACAAAATCAGCATCAAGACTAATGCAATAACCATCAACATAGCTATAACGAAAACGACGTCCAGCAATCAAACCAGCAAACGTCATTTCACTTAGACCTTCTGGTAATGGCATGATCGCTGCCAGGGTATGAGCAGGAGGACCTCCAATAAATATACTCACCTTTAACGGAACATCAAGCTTTTTCGCCTTCTCTTGGTGAATTCCAATCCCACGGTGAATTTGATAATGCAAACCAATTTCTTTATTTATTTCATACTCGTTACCGCTAAGCTGAACACGGTACATGCCCAAATTGCTGTTCATAATCCCAGGCTTTTCGGGGTCTTCTGTATAAACTTGAGGCAAAGTTATAAACGCCCCTCCATCATCTGGCCAATGGCGAATAAGCGGAAGGTCAGAAATTTGTATTTCCTTGAAACCTGTCAAGTTCTGATTTGCTTTTTTCCAAGGCAGGGCCTTTGAAGCTGCCAATCCTGTACTGAAATGTTTAAACGGATTTTTCAATGCCTTCATTGGATCATTGCGTAAGGCAATTACGTCCTGTGTCGCCCTTAATGTATTCCGAAAAATAAACTTACTTCTCTCTAGGTTACCGAATAAATTAGATACCGCACGAAAATTCGAACCTTTTACATTTTCGAATAACAGTGTAGGACCGCCAGCGGCATTGACTCTCATGTGTATGGCTGCCATCTCAAGGTTAGGGTCGACTTCTTCACGGATCCGCACCAATTGACCGGCTTTTTCCAAATCGAGAATACATTCTTCTAGATTATGATACATTCTTCACTACACCCATTCCTAATAGTAGTTTAATTATCCCCAGT
>DOPS01000293.1:0-11956 GCA_003512645.1 Desulfosporosinus sp. | reverse complement strand
CATTGGGCGGAATTTCCCAGACCTTATACCCACGATAATTGATGGAGATCGGGGTTACCCATTCCGGAGTGTAAGCCGCCAAGTCATCTGCTCTCAGAAAACCACCGTGCAGCTTAGAGAATTGATCGATTTTCTCCGCGATTTCTCCACTATAAAACGATCGGGCGTTTGTTTCGGCAATCGATTGCAAGGTGCGGGCGTGATCTTGAGAACTCCAAAGCTCACCAATTTTTGGAGCACGCCCTTGAGGAGAGAATGTCTTAAACCAGTTTTTGAATTGCTCGTCTTTAAGATTCACCGCATATCGGTCGAAAGCGATCTCCCAATTCTTCCCCACAGTTGGGGATACGGGATAACCTTGTTCGGCATACGAAATCGCAGGTTGCATCGCTTTGGTCAGAGGAAGCTTACCGAAACGGGTAGATAACTCAGCCCAGGCAGCGGGCGCTCCCGGAACGGTAACGGGATACCATCCATAGGTAGGCATTTCTTGGTGTCCAGCTTTTTTCAAGGCTTGCAACGTGAGCAGTTGGGGGGCAGGGCCGCTGGCGTTAAGTCCAAAAAGTTGCCCCTTAGTCCAGACCAAAGCAAATGCATCCCCTCCTATTCCATTTGAGGTCGGCTCAACAACCGTAAGACAGGCCGCTGTGGCAATCGCCGCGTCAATGGCATTTCCACCCTTTCTTAAGACCGATAACCCTGCTTCGGCCGCAAGGGGCTGAGAAGTGGCAACCATACCATTTTTGGCGTAGGCGGTCATTCGACGTGAGGCATAAGGATTATAAAGCGTATCAAAATTAAGCATCTTACGCATTCCTCCACTACTTGTATTTCTGTATTAGCTTGGCATTAGCCCCTAGTTGAACAATGATTACTCGTCCTTACACAAATCCTATAATCAAGCAACAAACTGTACTCAGTAAGTAGGATAAGAAGGCCACAATTTGGTCTGAGCACCTCTCTATATGATCGAAAAGACCTGTACTATTTTACCATTTTGTTCCACATTTTTAAAGTAGTGCATATTATGTGGTATCACTGGAAGGGAGGAAATTCAAATGGCATTTGATAACGTTGGTGGAGCAGCTTATGGTGGCGGAAAAGGCTTAGGCGCAGGGATCGCCGCAGTTGTAGTCATAATTCTTCTTCTAATCGCAATGGGAATTGTATTTTAATTTAGAAAGGTGGAACTTCTTATGTACGGAATGGGTTATGGTGGAATGACCGGAGCATGTTGTCCTCAACCTGTTGCACCAGTTGCTGCAGCTTGTGGCGGCTATGGTGTTGGCGTAGGCGCAGGTGTAGGAGTAGGCATTATCGCAATCGCTATTTTGATTCTTATCGCATTAGGCGTCATTTTCTAAAATGACGTCTGAGATATCTAATAAATGGAGATACTAATGATTCTGATATAATCTAAGAGGGCTACCACTTCATATGTGGTAGCCTTTAACTAATTTGAATTAGAACCTAATGACATAGTTGTTTCAATCTTTTGACATACTTTTGACAAATATTCTTACTATAATTCAATCATAAGTTAAATCAAATAACAAAAGGAGTGCATAAACCATGAAAAAGTTCAAATCTTACATTGCTGCAGCCACGATCGTGGGACTCTTAGGGGTAACCGGAACAGCCTTCGCTGCCATAACTGGTCAGACTCCAGCAGAAATCACAGCTGGCTTGACTGGAAAAACCGTAGATCAAGTTACCTCGGAAAGAGCTACAGGAAAAACCTATGGTACCATCGCTAGCGAAGCCGGAAAGTTAGACGAGTTCAAAGCTCAGACTCTTGAACAAAAGAAAGCCATCCTTGACCAAAGAGTCAAAGATGGCAACCTCACTCAGGCACAAGCAGATGCTATGCTCAACTCCATAGCGACGAATCAAGCCACCTGCGACGGAACCAGTACTGCCAGATTAGGAAGAAGCATGGGAGCTGGATTTGGTCAAGGGCAAGGAATGGGTCTGGGGCAAGGTCAAAAACGAGGGCAAGGGATGGGCAATGGCTATGGCCAACGTAACGGAGGCGGCTTCGGCGGTGGAATGGGCAGTGCAGCTACACTGAACTAAGCTACCCAATTCATTTAAAAAATACGGCTGGGAGATTATGATGTTCCTGGTTGGAGAAAATGTAACTTAGCCTATACGTTGCCACGTTGGCAGTTAGAGGAAAACAGAGGACAGGTTGCTTGTTTCGGTTGAAACAAGCAACCTGTCCCTCTGTTTCCCTTGGTAAAGATAAGTATATACTACGTTACCACAAGCCAATAACTTTCCAATACGCTAAACCAATCGTAAGATAGACCACAGTTGCTAATAAGGTCACTACAAAACCGATCTTCCACCAAGTTGTTTTTTCCACATAACCTGTACCCATCAGTAAAGGGCCTAATCCATTCCCATAATGTGTTAAAGTCGAAGAAATCACCATGAGAAAAGCAACTAGGAACACAGCTGGATACTTTGGAGCCCCAGTGACTGCTACAAAGCTGAAGATAACCGGTGCAAAGGTGGCGACATAACCGACGAGTGACGGGAAAAAATAGTGAGGAATGATCGCTAACAGCGCGATAATCACAAACGTGCTAAACGTTCCTATTCCCTGGGGTAGGGTACCTTCCATCACACTGGTCAACCACTTAAAAAAACCAAGATTACCAAGTGCTGACGATAAACCAATAATTCCTCCGAACCAGATCAGAATTCCCCAGGTCTCCTTCGAGTCAGCTATATCCTGCCATTGGATCACATCGGTTAGAATCATGATCGTGACCCCGAGGAATGCCACAAGCGTCGTATCAATTTGTGTCATGCTACTAGTGGCCCATAAAACCAAACATAGCATAAAAGTCACTCCAACGATTATTTCCCTTTTTGTGACTGAACCCAAGGCTTTAAGTTGTTCACGGGCCATTCCCCGAACCTCTTCAACAGAAGTTAATTCAGGGGGATACATAATATAGACAATAATTGGAATGAGGACAAAGACGAGGAACCCAGGAACTGCTGCCAGTGTCCACAAGCTCCAGCTCACATTAACTCCTAAAATCTGCGCAGCGAGTTTCATTGAAAGGAGATTCGGACCCATTCCCGTCAGAAACAAACTTCCTGCAACCATATCCATCATATAGAGCAAGACCGTAAGATAAGCGCCTAGCCGACGGGGATTCTCGTAAGGTTTGGAACCGACGACCTCAAATACTCCTTGGGCCAAGGGATAAACCAAGCCTCCCACACGAGCCGGGGCTCCCGGAATCGTCGTTGCCAGCATGAGATCGGTGACCCCAAGAACATACCCTAGTCCGAGACTGCTTTTACCAAATGCTTTGATAAGAATGAGTCCAACGCGTTTTGCCAAGCCACTTTTTTTAAACCCCAGACTCATCATAATAGCCACCACAATCAGCCATACAGTAGTATCTGTATAGCCCACTAAAACATCTTTTATTGGAACGACGAAAAGACCTGCAGCCGTTACTCCGACAAAAATAGCACTTGCCTCCGGAAGTCCTTGCAACATCAGCATGAGAATTGTCCCTGCAAAGATCCCGAATAACTTCCAAGCCTGCACCTCTAAGCCATTTGGAACTGGAATAATAAAGAAGAGGACTGCAAACAAGATGGGGATGAGGATTTTTAGAGTTCGCCCGCTCAATAGGTCATGAGTAGTCGGAACCTTAATGGTCTGGCTCATACATCACTCATCCTTATGATTTTAGTTTTATAACCTTTTGCGAGGTCAAAGCTCAGGATCTAAGCAAAAGATAGTATCCTTGATCAAGCCTAAGCGTGGTTTAATTCGGGGCAAGCTCAAAAACTACGCTATAGTAATTCTCCCCTAACGAAAATTTATCGAAGGTTATTAATCCTTTGCTATTTCCTATTTCTTCTACATACTCTTCAGAAATCCTATGGTCAACGGGTGGCCCCATGGGTGTTTTTCTCTTATGAAACTCAATTATCATAAGCTTACCCTTTGGTTTTAGAATTCGTTTTATCTCATCAAGCATTAATTCTTTATTTTCGATTTCATGAAGTACGGTTATCATGATCGCCATATCACAGCTATGATCATCTAAGGGAAGTATAGTATAGTAGACTCGACCTTCTTGATTTTCAGGTTTTTAATATTGCGCTCAGCCATTCTACTCTTAAGTAATTCTATCATACTATCAGATATTTCAAGTGCATAGATATCATTCTTGCTTATTTCTGTAGCTGGAAAAGTAAATACCCCCGTCCCAGCTCCAATGTCACACAGTATCATGTTTTCTTTAAATCCTGCTTTGATTAATGAATTCTTCGGATTAAGCTCTACTATCCTTATGTGATTTTCAAATTTGAGTGTTTTATCGTTCATTCAACTTATCTCCTTAGTTTAGTTTTGGCCCCATTCTGGGCATTGCGCTTGAAATTTTTCTATACGAGCAGTTATATGATCTAGATTCATTATAACACTTACTGTTTCCATACTTATTTATTGAGATTAGATCTTCGTGAGCACTTTTGCCAACTTGGCGTAATTGACGACAACTCCATCATCCAGATCAATTTCAATCTGCTGGTCGGCGAGATTATGAATCACTTCATCATATTTCTTTAGCTCATCCATCTGTTTGGTTAGGGCTTTCAAGCGTTTTGTCGTTTTGGCCTTTTCAGGTGGAGAGTCTTCAGACACCAGCACTTGTTTTAAGCGCAGACACTCTGCTTCAAGTTTATTTTGCAGGGGGTGTAGATAATCCGTACGTACCCGAGATACCGTATTTCTGTCATAGCGGTGCATATAAACTAGGGCGTTAAAGCCTTGTTCCTTGCCAGATGTGAATAACCAGTAAATCGGCCTTTTCTTATAGATTTGAACATGATTCTTGTAGAATTCCTTGAGAAAATAGCGGCGTATACAATCTTTGCTAGTCTCATTGACCTTTCTGCCTATAGATTCGGCAATGTAGTCGAGATTTGCAGCCATGGTATTCCTGCCAAAGGTGACTTCTACGAACTTCACAAATCGAGTCACAATATCATCCTCAAAATAGGGATCACCTAAGACAGGAAGAATACCATCGTCTTCTGCCTTAAAGACTTTGTATCTTTGTGGATCGAACTTTCCACCGGCGAAGACTAACCCTTCCTCATCGAGAGAATATCTGCCCAGTATACAACCTACGGCATAGGAGATATAGGATTTAATGTCCCGCTCTTGGTCGGCTTTGTTAATGGTTACCTCAGTTTCTTCAATTTCAGGAGTAAGTTCGTCTTGTAAGCCATATGCCTGAATGAATATATTGTTGATCTCTTCTTCTTTGGTTTTTAATGAATTGAAATTTTCTTCCGAGAATGCTGACCATTGATTATAACTTTCTTCAAGAGTGTTAAATTTGTGCCTTACAAAGGGATGACTAATAAAGTCCCAAGAAGTTTCGAAAGAATCCCAGTCATTCTTTGCAAGCCGAATCAATTCTCTCACACTTCTATTATAGTTAGGGTCCTTATAAATATTTTCTATGGAGTTCGGAAGTGGAAGACGAACAACATCTGCTATCTGAAGGTTGATTGTTGGGTTTAATAACTTAAAGATAGTTCTGGCAGGTTTTGAATTCAGACATCCTAAGATAAATAATCGTTTATCTTCATCTGCGAAAACCCCTGGACCACCTGAGTCGTACAAACAACCTTCTGGAATCCATCTCATGCTAAATGGTCCGCTCGTAATATATGAAAAACCTACAGACGGCAGATAATAGTAACTCATATTTACTATAGTTCTCGTATATGATTTATTGATTGTTTTGGCATACGCAATAACTTCCTTACCAGAATCCTCCCAGTTTATTACATGGTCAAGATATCCATACCATTTTCTGTAACCACCACCTTTGCTATATGGAAACCACTTAGCTCTAGATTCTAAAGCTTCTAATTCATTATGAGCCTGTTTAAATATTGTGGTAATCGCTACTTCATGCCAATATCTGAGAAACCGATTATTATCAGATGTTGTCATACCTCTTTTCACTTCAGCAAAATGGTCAAGTGGTATTCCGTGCTCAAATATTGCTAGGATTCTAGGGCTTGCCCAATAAGCAATTGGAGAACCAGGTATTTTTTTAAAGACCCTCTTATCTGCCCTAAACCAATTTGCACGATCATGAAACTTATTTTCCTTGGCTTCTGCTGAATTGTAGTCAACAAGGCGCACATAGGTCCCTATCGCATTTTGGACTAAGCAATTTCTTAACACAAAGGCCGTAGCTTGAACTACTTGTCCACCAATCTCTTCAAACGCTCTGGGACCAAGATGATTCATTGAACTTATTAAAAGATTAGAAAAAATTTTTTCTCGCAACTTCTCCATACTGGATAGAAACATCCAAGAATGTTGAGTAACCATTGAGATATAGCCATTTTTCATGCAATCCTCAAGACACTTTTCAATAAATACCGCGAACAAATCGCTTTTACTATTAGCAAAGTTCTTATCTATATAATCCGACAGCCTGGGGTTCATTCCCTTTCTTCCCATATAAGGCGGATTAGTACATACCACGTGATACTTAGAACCCATGATCTTCACCTGGAGCAGAATCCCAGGCAGCTTTTCCAGGATAATGTCCCGATAGGCTACCTCCAATGAATCCCTTGCCACACTGTTTTTTATTTTATCCAATCTTTGATCCAGAAACTCCAACTCTAGTTCCCGTACATCTAAAATTGAGCCAAATTCCTTAGCATCCCTAAAAGTATTAACTAAATAGGAAATAAGATCTTGCTGACGATTCTGCTCAAGTTTCATTGCCTCCCTATCTACCAGAATCTTTCTTACCTCATCTCCCATCCAGTTACTCTCTTGAATGGCACAGATATTCAGCTTAATATTTTCTTTAAATATCCCTCGGTTCTTACTCCTTGCCTTCATCATGACGGCAAAGGATGCCAATTGAGCGGCACGGTCATCGATATCTAAACCATAAAGGTTATTTTCCAGAATCAACTTGGGAACATCCGCTTCCATATATCCGTAACTCGTATAGATTTCATACAGTAACTCAAAGGCATAGACAAGAATATGCCCTGATCCACAGCAAGGGTCTAAGACTTTAATATCTAATGGATTAAGGTCAGGATTTATTAGTGTTTCGAGTTCTCGTTGCACCTCGGGTTCTTGGGCAGCTTCCTCAATGTAATACTTCCACTGACCTTTCAGATCCTGATTGGGGTGGGATTCCAGCCACAGTCTGCCCAAGGAGTTCTCCACCATGTATTGGACAATCCATTTCGGCGTAAACAGTTGAGTAGCTGCCGGGATATTTTCCTTGGTAATTTTCTTATTATTCTTCAGATCGGCAAAGACTTTATCCTTCTTCTCAGAAATGTAATACTGATGTAGCCAACTGATTACCTCGACTTCTTTCCAATCTTCCTCAGGGATGGCAGTCACTAACTCTCGGATGACAGACCCATCCTTTAATAGATTGTTGGGAAAGATCAGTTCGGTATAATCTGATATCGTCTCAAACATAAAGGGCAAAAACTCATTTAACTCATTGCATTGGTGAATAATAACATCCGGTTCCACACTATTTGGATCGATAGAGGGCAAGACCCGCCCTCCTTTGGGCAGGTAGTCGTTGACCTCCATGAAACGCAAGGCAATAAAACGGTTAAACCATGTGTAGGCAATCTCAGCGATGACCTGGTCATAGCCTTTTTGCTCAATTTCCTTGATCAGCTTATCCCGTTGTAGCTTAAGGGCTTTTTCTTGAGGAATATCGCTAAGGATGATATGACTCATTTCTTGCTTGAATTCTGTAAAACTCTGTGCTGTAATGCCTATTTGAAATGCCTTTTGCCTGACTTGCTCGGTCAGCTTCTTTTGCGCATTGACGGCATAATTTTTTAGGGCTAATTTATCCAAAAGTGCGCCTCCTACTATAACAAGCCTAAAACTTCGCTTAGCACGAATATCGCTCTAGTTTATGGGCAAGACGGCAATGCTCCACTATAGTAATCCCTTTTCCGCACAACTAACATAGGCTTCTCCTGCAGCAATAATGTGGTCCAGCACGGATATAGAAATTTGTTCTAAAGCAACTTGAATTCTTTTCGTCACTTCAATATCTTGCGGCGAAGGAGTTGGATTCCCTCCAGGATGGTTATGTGCAAGAATGACACTGTGAGCTTTATGTCGCAAGGCCGTTTCCACAATGACCCTTGGGTAAACTGATGCTTGGTCAATTGTCCCCTCATGGACAAGCGCCGGATATATCACGTTATGTCGGGCATCCAGACAGATCACATAAAAAACTTCATAGGTTCTTCCCGCACAGAGTGTTAAGACATACTCCCCTGCTTTGGCGGTGCTATTGAGGGTAGGTCTTGTTCCCCAACGATCTTTCAGATAAATTCGAGCCAAAGAAGGCATAAAAGCTAACAAAATAGCAGAGTTTTCTCCCAAACCCGGAGTCTTAGCCAGATCCTTAGGGTCAGCTTCCAAAACTCCAGACAAAGAACCATATTTATTAATCAAAGAATGAGCGAGTTCGTTAGTATCCTTTCTTGGTATGGCATAAAACAACAGAAGTTCTAAAATTTGATGATCTTCGAAACCATCTAATCCTTCTTCAAGAAATCTATTTTTCAATCTGTTTCTGTGTCCTTGATGCATGGATTAACGCCATTCCTTTCGTTTTATGGTCAAGTTCTATCCCTTTCGGTATTTCTACACTTTTCCAGATTAACCTGCTTTTGTGTTTAATTTATCTTATCTTCTTGTCTAGAGAACCACTAAATTCATATAGAAAACAACAATAGAGCCCTTCAGGGCTCTTGGGTAATTATATCGTTATTAATTCATCTTAATTCTTGTAGCCTGCTACAAGTTATTCTAGATCGCGAAATTTAAAGGGCGGATACGAGAAACTATAGTATTACTTTACTTCTGCTTTGAAACCGATAATTAGCTCGCTGTTCCTTACAACTAGGGGACGGATAATTGCTTTTGGATTTGACGAGAGAAAACTTGCTACAGCCGATTCGTTATACTCCTCAAGTTCTTTTCCAAGTTCCTTATATGTTTTGCTCTTTTTGTTGAGCAGACTCTGAACGGGAATCCCCCCAAGATTAGCTAAGTCAGTAAGTTCTTCAACCGAGAGAGGGCTTTTCACAATGTTCCGATATTCAAACTCCACATTCTGTTGCAGAAGACCCGCTTCTGCTTTACGGCAAGTCGTTCACTGGGGAAAACAATAAAATGTCAGCATTTTTCCTCCTTCTGTGGGTTAACTGTTGGCGTTTATTCGAAGAACCACACTTATGGTCGGATGTGGTTGATGTAGTCAATTATTTAGCGTAAGCACCCCCATTGGCAAAAGCTTTCGGGGCGCTTAAGCATATGTTATGCTTCTACCTTAAAAATTAAGTCGTCCAGAGCACGCTTCGGCACATGATGAATTCCTTGCTGATCTCTCCAATACTTAATGTCTCCAGATTCATTCACTTCCTCTATGACCACCACTTCTTTAGGTTTCCCTAAAGCAATCACCGTCGCGATGGCAAAATGCTCAGGTAAGTGTAGTTCTTGGGCTAGGGCGACACGATCAATGGAATTGAATTGGCATCCTCCTAACCCTTTTTCTGTGGCACCTAACAAGATGCTCTGAACGGCAATCCCATGATCCCAAAAGAAACCTTTGCTAATACTCTGATCATGAAGCACGACCACATAGGCACTTGGCCTCTCTCCTTCTTCTGGTCCATCCCAATCTTTATAGTAACCAGCCCATTTTAGTGTTTTGAAAATCCGCTTATTTGTTTCGAGTGTCTGGGATAAAACGAACTTTAGAGACTGGAGGTTCCCACCCGTTGAAGAAAGTCTTGCTAGATCAATGAGTTCTCTTAAGGTCTCCTGGCTTACCTCTACGTCCTGATAAAATCGACGATAGGTTCGGTTTTTAGCAATAAGTTCACGAATCATCATTATATCCCTCCTCGTATTTAGTATATCTTCTAGTGTGAAAAAGACCATAGCTAAGTTTGTTCTAATTTACTTCACTGCAGCAATTGGTTTACACCAAATTAGATACCAAAAATAAGATCCCTCAGGCAGATTTGTACCTGTAGACTCTTATTGGATTGGATGACTTCATATTTCGCCTTGACATCAATCTTCTTGAAATTTTAAGCCTACAAATTTTTCTTTACCTTAACGGCAGTCCCGTAAACAAGTATTTCTGCTGCCCCCTGCATTACATTTGAGGTTGCAAAGCGAATATTAATAATGGCATGAGCTCCCAGATTTTCGGCCTCCGATACCATTTTGCCGGTAGATATTTGTCGGGATTCGTCGAGCATTTTACTGTATTCTTTTAATTCTCCACCGACAATTTGTCTAAAAGCAGCTAATATGTCTTTTCCCACATGCTTCGCTCTGATGGTACTTCCTTTAACTAATCCCAAGGACTCAGTTATTTCATAACCCGGTAGATAGTCAATATTTATTAAGATCATTTTTTTCGCCCTCCTTATCTTTAATTCTCTCCTTGATTAGTAGTATTAACAACAGTCCAGCGCTTATCACACCTAGAACGATAGCTACAATTACAATAATTGGAATCAATGAAGGAGAAATAAAAGCCATACCCATTATTCCAAAAAAGTACAAAGCTATACAGAAAACCAGTACCCAACTTAGGAGTTTAATCATCTATTTCCCCCCTTACTGCGGATCATCTCTATTGTTCTTCATTATAGCATGTCATATTCAAGGTGTACTCTATACTTAATAATTTTGCGTTAGGGAAATTGCCCAGTGACGAGTTCATTGCCTACTTTAATTTTTCTGTTTTTTCCTGCATATATAAACACTGCTAAGGTGATCTAGCGTATTTTCGCTCCAAAAGGGATGAGCCCAAGTGTAGCAAATTTAAAATGCTGAAGTCCAAAGGGTATACCTATAATTGTTAGACAAAAAATAGCACCGATAACGAGATGAGCAATAGCAAACTCCCACCCGAATACAACGAGCCAGATAATGTTAAAAATTAATCCTCCTGCCCCGAAATGTCCGAGTTCTATTTCTTTTCCAAAAGGCCACAAGACAAACTTCGAAATCTTAAAACATTGAACACCAAAAGGTATGCCAATTATTGTTACACACAGGATTAACCCTGCTAAAAGCCAAATAATCGAGGCAATGATCCCTCCAAATAATAGCCAAATGAGATTCCCAATGAGATTCATGGTCTTCCTCCATTTCCTTATACTCTACTATATACTCTATACTTTCTATTCTGGTTTATAGTGCAAAGTTCATTCTTCTTACCTCATACCCTTACCCTTACCCTTACCCAGTATGGTAGTGATAAATGATAATCTATGGTGTTTAAATAAGTGCCATAATTACTCACTTCGGAGCTTAATGTCTGGAGGTGATCTTTTGAAACATCACCAAGAGCCCAACGCAAAGTCTATAGATTGAATCAATATTAAGATTATCTTCCGCTGTCGTATCAAAAAAAACATTGAGTTTGGATTCTAGATCCTCTTCTGGCTTGGTATAACAAATAAGAATTGGTAGCTTTGGCAGAGGGTGCAATACAAGGGAAATATCAGAGGTGAAAGTTGTTTCCACAGGCTTGCCGTTAAAAATATAAATCATGTCCTCAATAAGATCCGGATGGGTATCTGTAAGTTGTTTTAAAGGTTTTTCAAACCTTTGTTCAAAAAAGGCATCCCATACGGTCTCATTACTAAGTTCCCTGAAAGAAACCCATTTTCCGGAAAGCTCTTTTCCGGCACTGTCAATAATATAATTGAGTAAGGGAACTATTACCCAGACATTGTTATGGCATTCCGTTATAATAGTTCCCTCCGAACTGACCGTGAAGTCCTTTCCAAGGCACTTAATGGTCAAATCATCTCCAGAAAGCCTAGCCCCCAATCGTTCTACAGA
>DOPS01000190.1:0-6950 GCA_003512645.1 Desulfosporosinus sp. | reverse complement strand
ATGGCCCACTCCAAGCCATCCGGATTGGAAGAAGCAAACCAGGATAACCCTACTCCTGTCAGCACCGCAACTATGACGAGTCTTGCAACAACCTTTTTTATGGTGACATTGCCTATAGCTTCTCCTGAACTAGCTCTTTCAATAATTTCTGGTCGCGAGTTCCAAATATAGGTTACTACAGCAGCTGTGACCAGACCCTCAATTGCACCAATGGCCAGATGAATGGGTTGCATTAATAAGACAAACGTCCCAAAAGGCAACTCAGTCTTCCCTGAAAAGAGTGTTTCTAGCACGACCCCGAAGGCACCCATCTGAAGGCCGATGATTGCCGTAAGGACGGATGCCAAGACTATCCGTCTCGTTGTATACCCCTTTTTCATGAACCCTTTATAGATTAAGGGATAGGCAATAAAACAGGTGAAAAAGCCCATGTTAAAAACATTACTTCCTAAGGCCAGCAATCCTCCATCAGCAAAGAAAAGCGCTTGTATCGTCAGAACGGATGCCATAGTCAGGAAGCCCGCATACGGTCCGAGCAATATCGCAAGAATTAAACCTCCCCCAATATGGCCGCTTGAGCCCGTTCCCGGTATCGCAAAATTGATCATCTGTGACGCAAAGATAAAGGCTCCCATGACTCCCATTAAAGGAATTTTCTTTTCATCCATCTCGGTTTGAATTCTTTTAATCGAATAGGCCGCAACACCTGCTGTTGCTACCCACATAGTTGCACCCACTATTGGTGAAATTAAGGCATCTGCCATATGCATAAGTATCCCTCCATCTATTATAATTCATGTCATGTTCTTTGTCTTTTCGAGCTGATGAAGTAATTCTAACTCTCCCTTCCTTTTAGATAAACAAAAAAAACCACAAAGTAGACCCTATTGAGTCAAACCTCCATGGTTTTGCAAACACCTTCATGGTCTTGCTCTTACATATTTATTTTCTCAAATATTCTATACGACTTCCCTAAGGACATATATACCATATTCCATCCTTGTTAGTCAATAGATTTTTGGCTCAACTGTAAGAAAGGAGTCCTCTAACACAATACATGGTCAGTGTAGACCACCTGGCACCCAGAGGTTCCTTGTTAATTTTGAGAGTCGAGGTAAATTTCTTGGTAGGAGACTCAATAGATAGTCTACATTTAGATAATGATTGCCGATTGATCCATATGTTGGCTCAATTCCCGGTCTTTTGATACGTTTGAGTATTTCTATCCCCTATCTAGCATAGCCATATTAAGTATGGGGGTGGGCAAATGCAGTTTAATATAGTCCATTTATTTTATTTAACGTTTATAATCCACATAATAGATACATTTGCTTACTCCGTACGGCTTAATTACATTAAAAGTGGACAATTTGCCTTATCCTTGACCGTTTTCAACTTATTTTATTTAATCTCTCTGATTGCGCATACTATGCAGGCTCCTTTAATTGGAGGTTTGATGGATAATTCCATCTGTCAAAGTCTTGATCCTCTACCTATTATCCGCAAGGTGATTTTTGTAGCAACTGCAGGAACATTCATTGGGATAATCTTAACTCCCACTTTTTTAAATGCCTTCAATAGAGTAGTGAATAGACTGGAACAAACAGGCTCCGTGCCAGCCGTTGTCATCAATGCCTTAAAATTTCGGAGTATCCGAATATTATTTAAAAGTATTATTTTGCCTACCCAAGAAATGGTTAATCATCTGCCCTATCATAAAATTCCTATTAATTTAATCGTGCTCAATGCACTTGTCACTGGAATTTATACCATCGGGGTAATGTCGGCTTATTATGCTACTTTACTTGTTGACCCTCAGCATCGTCTGGCAGCTTCAGCTTCGGCAGGAATAATTAACACTGCCGCAAACATTATCTTTATGCTTTTTATTGATCCCAAATCATCAATTATTACTGATCAAACATTGAGGGGAAATCGTCCTTATAAAGAAGTTAAAGCCCTTGTCGTTATGCTAATGAGTGCCAAACTCATCGGAACCTTAATTGGACAATTGCTCCTTATTCCAGTGGCTCAAGCCATTGCCGCTATTTATAAATGATTGCACACGATACAATACTAAAGCTTAATTTATTCATTTCGAACATATGTCTGGCAGGAATTCATGTGATGTTGTAGAATACTAAGTATAATCATAGTTCGCAGGACCATGAAGGTGTTTGTGACGACCATGGAGGTCTGACTTTGATAGGTCAGTTTTCTTATGGTCTTTTTATTTTGCAAAAAGGGGGATCTGAACTCACCTGCAGAAGAACTCTTTAACTTCTTCAGGGCGTCCTTTGAGTTACCCGAAAAGGCAAGCATCTTTACAACAGTAATTTGTGAAAAGTGTGGAGAAGGCGCTCCCGAGCACAAGATGCGAATCAATGACGGCAAAAAAGTGTGCCTGGACTGCTTCAAGGACTATTCGAGAGGGTGGTAAAGAGATGGATAAGAAAATGGACGAACATCTGCCGGAGGAAAGGAGTGTTAAACTCATAGCAGCACCTATTACTTCAACACCCGTATTAAAAGGTAAGGATTTGGTGAACTTGGTTAAGGATATAAATAAACCTGATACAAACAAAGACCGTAGACAAAAAGCGTTAAAAGCCCTACAGATTGTTACGAAAGGGTAGTTTCTATACATGTTTTATCGTGAAGATGAATTCGAAGATATATTACAGGCGGTAGTTCTTGTTCCATACTCCCCGGGATATAAACTCGGGGATTTTGATTGTGGGATCGAAGATCGCCTCCCATCAACGATATACCCGTGAGCAATACAATTTACTTGTATATTTGAGGGCCCAAGTTCTTTCGCCAATGCCTTGGTTAGACCAATGATACCTGCTTTAGCAGTAGAATAATGGACTTCGCAGGAAGCCCCTACCATTCCCCATATGGAAGAAATATGAATGATTTTTCCTTTCTTTTGAGGAATCATATATTTCAAAACTTCTTGCATACAGATAAAAACGCTTTTCAAATTAATTGCCCCATCTTGTGCCTGTTCATAGCTTTCCAATGTATAGCTCCCGTCAGAGCTTTCCCCATAGGTGATGGCCGCCGGAACAATCCCCCCTCCTTCTTCCGAAAGAACATTGTCATACAAGCGGTAGCTTTGGGCATAGGTCGTCACAAAAACCTTGAGTTTGCCGTCTTCCCGATAGCTGGCAAAGATATGGGGGGCCACAACGCAAAATCCGCTTTGCCATCCCCTATGCTTTTGAACTTCCGTCTGATAGACGAGCTGGGCAACGGGGTCATTCCCTTGATAGGCAAAGTCGGGCAAGCTGACTTCCCGGCGAATCTGAAGCCGGCTGTACCATTCCTGAGGGGATCAGGTTTCATCGCTGACATTATTTCTTACCCCCAACAATTCCTTACCAAGCCTCATTAGAATTTGCCCCCGCAATCCCTCGGCATTTCCTGCTTCAAACTGGTCTAAAAGATAGGGCAGGGCATTCTCACCCCCATATTTGATGATACTCTCATAAGCCATTTCGTGAGCTTTAATATAATCTCCATAGCCCTGATCAATTTAGTAACCCCATAGGATAACTATTAACTGAAATTTAGAAGACTTCGATATACCCTCTATTTAACTTGATAAGTTCAATAAAATTGTTTATACTTTGTATAAACAAAATTGAAGGAAGCGGTGACACAATGAAAGCAATGGCCCGAAAATGGGGAAATAGCATCGGCATAAGGATTCCTGCTTCAATGGCTAATTCAATAAAAATCAACGACGGGACCCCAATTGATGTCGAACTTGATGGAGAAAAGATTATAATCACCCGAAAAAAATATAACTTAAAAGAATTGCTCGCGCAAATTCCTGATGATTACGTGCCGGAAGAGATTGATTGGGGAGAACCAGTGGGAGGGGAGATATGGTGAGCCAGTACACGCCGGAACGCGGTGATATAGTATGGATTCAGTTAAACCCACAGGTTGGGCATGAGCAGCAAGGAACCAGACCGGCCTTAGTTTTATCCGCAAAGGAATATAATAGCAAGACTGGGATGGGGATCTTTTGTCCGATTACAACCCGGTTGAAAGGATTCCCATTTGAAGTTAAACTTCCGGAAGAATTTGAAATCAGAGGTGTCGTTTTGGCCGATCAGATTAAGTCCCTGGACTGGAGAGGTAGAAACGCGAGTTTTATATGCAAAGTGCCGGAAGAAACGATTCAAGAGGTTATTCTTAAACTAGAAGCGATCATAAAATAAGCTGTGATAATAAGTCAGACCAATTCCGGAACTGTCCTTCGTGAGAAAGTGCGCAACGTTCGAATGAAGGAATGGGAGCAAGAACGTAAGGAACTCCGTGCTCTTCCATCGGTACCGTTTCAATGCTCTCGGACTCATATGGTTTCCACAAGCCGGTTGCTCCTCTTTCAGTTTGACCGTAACTATTACTCTGTTCCAGTCGCTTACGGAAACCGAAGTCTTCGAGTGGAGGCGTTTGTTGACAGAATTGAAGTGTATGATTCCTCGAACAGGGTCGCAGTACACGAGCGTTCCTATAGCCGTGGTGAAAAGGTGATGGAATTAGAGCATTACCTACCGATCATTAAAACGAAACCACGGGCTGCTAAGAATGCTCTGGTGGTCAGAAAGCTTCCTGACGTGTACCAAAAGCTCAGAATCCATCTCTACAATAAGAACGTTGAGGGTTACCGTGAGTTTGCGAAGATTCTTTTACTCAACCTTGAATTCAAATTTGAGGACGTTCTTTCAGCCGTAGAGGAAGGACTTAAGCAACATTCGCCCACTGGAGAATCGATACGGCAGATTCTCACCTCTCAAGTCTCAAACCAAACGATTTCAATAAAAGACCAACCTGAATCTCCGCTAGTTGACCTCAATGTCCCAGTAGACACACCTCCATCTGATGGGAGGGTTGTCTCATGACGGAGCTGCTTGATGCTAAAGAAGCCATCGTGGATATTCACTGTAAACAACTTAAACTCCCTGGTTTAAAGGCCCATTTTAGAGATTTAGCCCGTGATGCCATGACTCAAAATCAAACTCCGATCTCCTTCTTGGCAGCATCCTTGGCTAAAGAAGTTGAGGTTCGAGTCCAGAAACGGCTAAACACTCGCTTAAAACAATCTCGAATCCAAGATATTAAAACAATCGAAGGCTTTGACTTTACCAGCATCCCGAAGGTCCCAAAGAACAAGCTGATTTCCCTTGCTGAGTGTAAATTTATTAAAGATCGTGAAAACGTAATATGTGTGGGGCAGTCGGGAACCGGAAAATCTCACATAGCCACAGCAATTGGTATCTCAGCAATCCAACAGGGTTACAGGGTACGGTTTATCAAGTAAGTGATCTGATCCAAGAGTTGTTAAAGGCAGAGAGCGAATACCGACTACCTCGTTATCCTGGATGAGTTAGGCTACATTAATCTTGGCGCAGGCAGTCCATTAATTTTCCAGTTCTGCTCTGATCGCTATGAACGTGGCAGCCTGATCCTAACCACAAACCTAGAATTCGGTCGTTGGGGGGAGGTGTTTGGAGATAATGCCTTAACCGTAGCTTTACTAGATCGGATAACCCATCATGCCCATGTTATCCCTTTCATTGGTGAATCCTATCGGTTTAAGGAAAGCAGAGACAAACTGGAGTAATTAATTCTAGAGAAAATGAGCTAATGTTCCTGAAAAAAGAACCGCTTTGGGGTAGACTTGACATGGGACCCTACGGGGGATGCTTCAATGGGTCGAGGGCTGTGTAAAATAATATTTAAAAAGAAAAAAGGCTCGACCTAAATCGTGAGAATTTAGGAAGAAGCCTTTTTAATAATAAATACGGTATTATATGATAAACCCAGAGGATATTTCGCCAAAAATTCTTCGATTGTAATATTTTTTTGGGGATGTTTTTTCATAATTGTGACAATATCACTTCCGATGTCATATTGACCCTGAAAATTATCCAGTACTATATCAAATATAAGAGTATCATTTTTATTAAAAAAAGCTTCAATTATTTTCTTAATTTCCGTTTCGTTGTTCGTTTTACTATCTGCATAAAATTCACAAGAGCATCCCCGAGTTATTTGATAGTAATTCTTATTTTCGATCTTATGGTAAACCTTATTAGAAATTTCCTTAATTCGAATATTGTAATTTGTTAAGTTTTTACTAATTAAGATCTCTTCAATAGGTTCTTCAGCTATTACCGTTATAAAGTAACACATAAATACATAAATCCTCCTATATAAATATTGGAAACTTATTATTTTGCAAGCTTCTACCCTTTTCCATTTGAAAGGGTAGAAGCATTTGTTATTAATGTAAAAAAATCCTTTAGTAAATTACTCGAACGAATGTCCACCAACTTGAACCCAGAGATAGGTACAATGCCAATGAGGCCGATTATTCGGCATGTCATTTAAATCATGCCCAGAATGCCAAACGGGGCTACTACCAATAGAATAGTAATCAGCAACCCAATAAGCGTCTCCCGGGATAGGGGAGAAAATGTTCCCGCCGTTTCTCACTATAGATGCTGCGGAGTAAAAGTCTGTCGTTCCTCCAACTGTTATACCCCCACCAGGACCCCAATTCAAGAACGCTAACCAATAACGCGGTCACCTAGTTTGCGATTGTATTACATTTATGGAAACTAATGAAATATTTCTATACTTTTTGATTAGCCACATTGTCTTGGTCTCCTCAAAGAAGCTATTATAAATAACATTATCCTAGATTTCCCACTTTGTCCTCAGTAATTTCACCAATTGGTCCTCAGTAATTTACGACAAATAATTACGCACTTCGATTTTATAAGTTGAAATTGGTAAATTTTGGTCCAACCCATTTTGAGCATGCATAAAGTGGAAAATATTTATTTATTAAACTCCCTGAAAAATAATTTTCTGGACTTCCACCGACCGATCTGGTACTCTAAACGGCTCTTTCTCAAATAAGATGA
>DOPS01000289.1:0-44802 GCA_003512645.1 Desulfosporosinus sp. | reverse complement strand
AACCAGTTTTGGGGAGAACAGGGCTGTATTATTGCCCAACCCTATGATGTGGAAAAAGGGGCTGGAACTATGAACCCCGCGACGTTTTTGCGTGCGCTTGGGCCAGAGCCCTGGAATGTCGCTTATGTTGAGCCGTCACGTAGACCGACGGATGGACGATATGGAGAAAATCCTAATCGTTTACAGCATTATTTCCAATACCAAGTCATCCTGAAACCCTCGCCTGATAATGTTCAGGAACTGTATTTGCAGAGTTTAGAGCGCTTGGGGATTAATCCTAAAGAGCATGATATCCGCTTTGTAGAAGACAACTGGGAATCTCCAACCTTGGGTGCCTGGGGGTTAGGCTGGGAGGTCTGGTTAGATGGCATGGAAGTGACCCAATTTACGTATTTTCAACAGTGTGGAGGGATTGACTGCAAACCGGTTTGTGCTGAAATTACCTATGGTCTGGAACGCCTGACTACGTATATTCAAAACAAAGATAGTGTCTATGATATCGAGTGGGTCGGAGATGTCACCTATGGCGATATCTACCTGCAAAATGAAATCGATTACTCGCAATATAACTTTGAAGTGGCGGATATAGAAGCTTTACAGATCTGGTTTGAGATGTATGAACGTGAGGCGAAACGGGTCGTAGAAAAAGGGCTGGTGCTGCCTGCATACGACTATGTGTTGAAGTGCTCGCATACGTTCAACTTGCTTGATGCCCGGGGGGCGATTAGTGTCACGGAACGAACAGGCTATATTGCTCGGGTTCGGGCCCTCGCTCGTCTCTGCGCTCAGGCTTATGTGGAACAACGGGAGAGACTGGGCTTCCCCTTATTAAAGAACGCTGTAGAGAAAGAGGTGGAGTAAGATGGTGAACGATTTTTTGCTGGAACTTGGAATGGAAGAAATCCCAGCTAAATTCTCCCCGGGGGCGATGACCCAGTTAGAAGAACAAGCACGTAAACGCTTGGCCGAGCTTCGTTTAACGTATCAGGAAATAAATATCTTGGCGACCCCACGCCGTCTCGCGCTTTTAGTGATGGGTCTTGAGGAAAAACAAAAGGATTTAGCCATGGAAGTTAAGGGACCGGCTTTGAAAGCGGCTTATGATGCGAATGGTGGTCCAACGAAAGCAGCCCAAGGGTTTGCCAGAGGACAGGGAGTTTTGGTGGAAGATCTCTTTGTACAAGAGGTCAATGGTGTGCCGTATGTCTTTGCACGTAAATCGGAAATTGGGCTGGAGACCAGGTCACTCCTCTCGCAGTTTGCCATCGACATGATTAACTCCCTTCATTTTCCGAAACCGATGCGCTGGGGAACGCTTGATTTCCGTTTTGCTCGGCCTATTCGCTGGATTGTGGCGCTATACGGTACAGAGGTTGTTTCGTTTGAGTTCGTAGGGCTTGAGTCTGGACGAACCTCACGAGGGCATCGTACTTTGGCTACGGGCGATGTTTTGATCGACCAACCCTCGAGCTATCGTGAAGCCTTACGTCAAGCTTATGTTATTGCAGATCCCAAAGAACGAAAAGCAGATATCTTAGCCCAAATCAAAGCCCTGGCCGAGAAGGTAGGCGGCGAGGTGCCTGAAGATGAAGAACTTTTGGGTGAAGTTATCCACCTGGTGGAGTATCCGACTGCTTTATTAGGTGAGGTGGCCGCTCAATATATGCATTTACCAGAGGCTGTGATCACCACTCCAATGCGGGAACATCAACGCTATTTCCCAGTCCGGGCTAAAGATGGCGACCTTTTACCCTATTTTATTACGGTGCGTAATGGGAATGATTTTGCTTTAGATACGGTTAAAGCGGGAAATGAAAAGGTGCTCAAAGCTCGTCTAGAAGATGCCGCCTTCTATTATCGCGAAGATCAAAAAGTTCCTTTGTCAGAACTAGTTTCAAAGTTGGAAAAAATTGTCTATCATGAAAAATTGGGTACGGTCGAGCAAAGGGTTGCTCGTTTACGCGGCCTGTCTCGGTTCATGGCAGAGAAGCTGGAGCTTGGAGTTGGCAAGCTAGAAGAAATAGACCGCACTGCTTTATTGGCGAAAGCGGATCTGGTGACGTTAATGGTCAGCGATTTTCCGGAATTGCAGGGAGTTATGGGAGCGGATTATGCCAGTGCCAGCGGAGAAAAAGCTGAAGTCTGTCAAGGGATACTTGAGCATTATCAGCCTCGTTTTGCAGGAGATACGCTACCTAAATCCGATTCAGGTCGCGTGGTCAGTGTTGCCGACAAACTAGATGCCATCGTTGGAGCGTTTAGTATTGGCATTCAACCTACCGGGTCTCAAGATCCTTATGCGCTAAGACGGCAGGCGCAGGGGATTATAGCCATTCTTTTAGATTCAGGGTGGGATCTCTCTCTAACCTCGCTTTTGAAGAAGTCCTATAGCCTTCTTGCAGAGCAAGGGGCAGATTTGTTGCCAGTTGAGGACATCATGTCACTCTTGGAGGAGTTCTTCCAACAAAGGGTGCGTTTTGTGCTTCAGGAACAAGGGCTCCGTTATGATACAGTGGATGCGGCGTTGGCGTCAGGTTGTGATGACGTGAATCGCGCTGTAAAAAGAGCCCGGCTACTTTCCGTCAAACGGGAGGAAGAAGCCTTTGTTCTCTATGCCCAGACCTATACTCGCTGCTTTAATCTGACTAAAAAAGAAGTAATTCGGGCGTTAGATTCATCAATCTTGGTGGATGAGACTGAAATTGCCCTTGCTAAAGGGATATCTGAGCGCAGGGAGCGGTTTGATCAGGCCATTGCGCTGGGGGATTATGAGGAGGCTTATGACCTGGCTTGGGAACTTGTCCCGCAAATCGAAGCCCTCTTCCAAGCGGTGATGATTATGGTAGAAGATCAGGCTTTAAAAACAGCTCGCTTGGCTTTGCTTAGTCAGTGTGTGGTAATCTTAGGTTGCCTAGGAGAATTAAGCGTCTTAGCTTAAGCGGAATTTATTTTTGAAAGTAAGTAGTGAGTAGTAAGTAGGTTTTAGGGCGCCTGATTACTAGATAATATTCATACTTTATTAAAAATTGGCTGTTAACACAGATGGACTTTAAACACCATCTGTGTTTTTTTATATGCCCCAGGTCGCTGAGCATATCGTTAAAATAAATAGTTATTTTTTTGGCAGATCCTCATGCCGCATCGCACCTCTATCTGATAATGAAAATGTATTTTTCAGTAGAAATATAAGCTATGCATAAGTGTATTAGAGATTAATGACTGACAAACTAAAAGTCCACAGTAAAACTTCGATAGTGCAAAGCGGCATGTCAAGCAGACAGATTTGAGTAAGTGAGTGTTAGTGATTGTTAGTGAACGTTCGTAATCGTTCATAAAAATATATGATTTATATGCTCACTATCTAGGCAAAAAATAATATAATATGATATAATCAAGCGCGTAAAACTTTATTAGTATGTCACATTGCGGTTTGAGAGAAACATTAAGGGGTGAAATGGGTTGGAATGGACGGAACGTCAACAGCGAATCGTGGAGATCGTGAAAGCCTCAGGTTCCATCACCGGTGAAAAGATTGCGGCAATGCTGGATTTGACGCGAGCCACTCTCCGCCCGGATTTAACCATTTTGACGATGTCCGGTGTCTTAGTGGCCAGGCCGCGCGTTGGGTATTCTTATCGTGAGGATAATGGGCCCTCTCCGATCATGGAACGCATGCTACAGCTGCGGGTCTGCTCGTTTAAATCTATGCCAGTCACGGTTCTGGAAGATGCCAGTATCTATGAAGCGACGGTTGCAATGTTCACGCAAAACGTAGGAAGTTTAACGGTTGTCGGGCCAGATAGAGTCCTTTTAGGAATGATTTCAAGGAAAGATATTATGAAAGCCTCTTTAGGAAAAATTGACTTGCAACAAGTGCCTGTCGGTGTCATCATGACCCGTATGCCGAACATTTACATGACGACGTCTGATGAACCAGTCTTAAGTGCTGCCAAAAAATTGGTCCAACATCAAGTTGACAGTTTGCCAGTCGTGGAAGGGTATGTTGACGAGAACGGTAATGAGTGTTATGAAGTCGTGGGCCGATTTACCAAGACGAATGTCACAAAGCTCTTTGTGGAGATTGCGGAAAGGTAATAGTCCGGAGGTCAGAGATCAGAAGCCAGAGGTCAGAGGCCTGTACAGAGGGCAGGAGCCAGAGGTCGGAATAGGGAGCCTATTACATAAAGGACTTGGACTAAGGACGAGTGCTGAAGTCATAGACTGGAAGTCAGATGCAGAGGCAGAAGGCAATCCAGAGGTTAGAGGCAGAAGCCAAAGGTAGAGGTCGGAAATCAGAGGCTGGAGGGCACCAGGTCAGTAAATAGAAGTCAGAGTAGACTTCGAATGAATTCGGAGGTGTGAATGTGACGGCTCAAATGTCGGTGATTTATGTCATTTCAGATGCACTTGGAGAGACGGCTGAGTTTGTAAGTCGGGCGGCGGCAGCACAATTCATTGGCGTAAAGACTCGGATCCGTCGGGTTCCCTACGTACGGGATCAAGCTCATTTGGAAGATATTATGGAAGAGGCCATTGCCGAGCAAGCAATCTTAGTTTATACCCTGGTACTTAAAGATCTTCGAGATTATATAGAGAGAAAGGCCTCTGAAAAAGGGCTTAAAACTGTTGATATATTGGGTCCTCTAATTGGCGCTCTTAGCAGCCAAACGGGTATGGACCCCACACATACGCCAAATATTATCCATCGCTTAGATGAACAATATTTTCGTAAGGTGGAAGCGATCGAATTTGCTGTGAAATATGATGACGGTAAAGATTCGCGCGGGGTACTTTATGCTGATGTTGTTCTGATTGGTGTCTCTCGAACGTCGAAAACTCCACTCAGTATGTACTTAGCTCACAAAGGGCTTAAAGCTGCTAATATTCCCTTAGTTCCAGAAGTCGATCCTCCTGAGGAACTTTTTTGTATTTCTTCACGGAAAGTGATTGGCTTAACTCTGCGACCCGAATTGCTTAACCAGATTAGAACAGAACGTTTAAAAACTCTGGGGCTGGGAGCGACAGCAGATTATGCTAACCTGGATCGGATCATGAGAGAGCTGGAATATGCCCGTGGTATCATGAGGCGGATAGGCTGTCCAATTATCGATGCAACTGGTAAAGCAGTTGAAGAAACTGCGAGTATCGTTCTAGAAATGTTATTTAAGGGGGATCGAAATGAGTAAGAAATATGTTTACTTATTCCAAGAAGGTAAGGCCTCAATGCGTGATTTATTGGGTGGAAAAGGGGCCAATTTGGCCGAGATGACCCAAATTGGTTTGCCGGTTCCTCCAGGATTTACAATTACCACGGAAGCCTGTAACGAGTATTACAGCAATGGTGAAACGTTGCCAGATGGGGTATGGGAAGGTGTCTGGCCTGCTTTGGCTGAGGTTGAAGCAGCTACGGGTAAACTCTTTGGAGATCCGAAAAATCCACTTCTCGTCTCGGTAAGGTCAGGGGCAAAGTTCTCAATGCCGGGCATGATGGATACGGTTCTCAATTTGGGCCTTAATGATGAGACTGTGGTAGCTTTGGCTGAGAACACTCAAAATGAGCGCTTTGCTTGGGACTGTTATCGGCGCTTTATCCAGATGTTTGGGGATGTTGTCTTAGAAGTAGAGCATTATATTTTTGAACAGATACTGGAGACTGCCAAAGAAAAACAGGGAGTCCACTATGATTCCGAGCTTTCCGCGGAGAGCCTCAAATGGATGGTAAGTGAGTATAAGAAAAAGATTCAACGTAAAACTGGCAACCCGTTTCCCATGGACCCTAGAACTCAGTTAGAACAAGCAGTCTTGGCAGTTTTCCGTTCGTGGAATAACGACCGTGCTAATGTTTATCGTAGAATCAATAATATTCCAAATGACATTGGAACAGCTGTTAATGTTCAGTCCATGGTCTTTGGAAATATGGGATCTGATTCAGGAACGGGCGTGGCCTTTACCCGTAATCCTTCCACAGGGGAAAGTGCACTTTATGGTGAATACCTAATGAATGCTCAAGGGGAAGACGTGGTTGCAGGCATTAGAACACCGAACCCGATTGCTACCTTGGCGCAGGAAAATTTAGAGATCTATAATCAATTTGTGGAGGCTTCCCAACGACTAGAATCTCATTATCGAGACATGCAGGATATTGAATTTACCATCGAGCGCGGTAAACTATATATGCTCCAAACTCGAAATGGCAAACGTACTGCCTCGGCAGCAATCCGAGTGGCTGTGGAACTTTTCCACGAAGGCGTGATTACGAAAGAAGAAGCAGTGATGCGGATCGAACCGGATCAATTAGAACATCTATTACATCGCCGTATGGACACGGATTCAAAGCTCCAAGTTCTGGCCAAAGGGTTACCTGCTTCGCCAGGAGCTGCATCCGGCAGAATTGTCTTAAGTGCTGAGGAAGCGGAACGGTTAGGAAATCTCGGTGAGAAAGTAATTCTGGTGCGCACGGAAACAACACCGGATGATATCCGGGGTATTTTGGCAGCTCAGGGGATTCTGACGAGCCGTGGCGGTATGACAAGCCATGCGGCTGTTGTCTCCCGTCATATGGGCAAACCGGCTGTCTGTGGGTGCGATGCTTTAAAGATTGACTATACCCAAGGTTTGTTTGTCATTAATGGGGTGGATTATCCCCAAGGAACGATCATCTCTATCGACGGATCAACTGGTCGAGTGATCAAAGGGGAAGTATCCATGGTCGATCCAGAACTAAGCGAAGGATTTAAGGAGTTCTTGGGTTGGGCGGATGATATTGCTAGACTTCGGGTTATGGCCAATGCTGATAGTCCAACAGAAGCGACTAATGCTCGTGATTTTGGCGCGGTTGGGATCGGGTTGACTCGGACGGAACATATGTTTATGGACCCTGAGCGGATACCTATTGTTCAAGAGATGATCTTGGCTCAATCCCTTGAAGATCGCGAAGCTGCTTTAGCTAAGCTCTTACCCATGCAGGAAGAGGACTTCTACGGTATTTTGAAGGCTATGCAGGGGTTCTCTGTGACTATTAGGCTGCTCGACCCTCCACTTCATGAATTTCTTCCCCATTCTGAGGAGTTGGTGGTGGAGATCACAAAACTTAGAATTAGCAAAACTGATCTAACGTCCTTACATGAAAAAGAAGCTTTGTTACGTAATGTTCGGGCCTTATCTGAATTGAATCCAATGCTTGGCCATCGTGGATGCCGCCTTGGCGTGTCCTTCCCTGAAATTACGGTTATGCAAGCACGGGCGATTTTCCAAGCTAGTGCACGTTTGATCAAAGAAGGGTACGACATTCATCCAGAAGTCATGATTCCACTAATCATGGGGAAAGAAGAATTCCTGATGATGCGAAAGTTGGTAGACGATACTGCGGCAGAGGTTATGCAAGAACAAAACGTTCAGCTTCACTATAAAGTCGGAACCATGATTGAGGTGCCGCGCGCGGCGCTCTTGGCTGATGAGATCGGAAAGGTTGCAGATTTCTTCTCTTTCGGAACTAATGATCTGACCCAGATGACCATGGGTTTATCTCGTGATGATGCCCAAGGAAAGTTCCTCCCGGTCTATCTCGATAAGAAAATCATGAAGACAGATCCCTTTGTCGTATTAGATCGCGAGGGGGTTGGTAAGCTCATCGGCATCGGCGTAAATCTTGGTCGGAGTACAAACTCAGCTCTTGGCTTAGGGATCTGTGGTGAGCACGGCGGGGAACCGAACTCTGTGGAATTCTGCCATATGGTCGGTTTGGATTATGTCTCTTGCTCTCCATTCCGCGTACCGATTGCTCGATTGGCTGCCGCCCAGGCGGCTGTAATCAACAAAGACCGATCTAAGTAAGGAATAAAACAGGATGAATGAGACTCCGAAAGTCTTATATACCAAGGCTTTGGAGACTTAATAGAAAATATAAAGTAAGGGTATTGCCTCTTAGTAATTTAAGAGACAATACCCTATTTTCGTTTCTGATTTTTGAGCCAATCTTTAAATGAAATCAGCATTGAAAAGACCAATCAAAATAAGGGCTTAAAATAATATAGGCAAAGCTCTCAAAACCGGGATACGTACAAAAATTAGGAGTATCTGGTTCTAGGTAATGTTTATAGACAACAAATCGATTCGGTGGTAGTATAATAAGCATATAATAAGTGTATTTTATTGCTACCAAGAGAGGTGATTTATATGATGAATATCAAGCCGTCCGCAGCAATCCGCAAAAATTATAATGAGATTTCTGAATTGTGCAAGCGGTCAGGAGAACCGGTTTATCTTACGAAAAACGGAGAAGGGGATCTCGTGGTCATGGATATAGAAACCTATGCAAGAAGGGAAAGTATGCTTCGGCTACGGGAAAANNGAAGAAGGCAGGCTGAATGGAAAACCAGGTTATTCCATTGACGAGGTCTCTGCTATGATGAAATCAGCAGTCCGAGAGGTGCTAGATGGACAGCGAAAATAAACGGTACACCGTAGTTATTTCCGATGAGGCCAAGCAAATGCTGATATCACACGCACGGTTTCTGGCACAGGTTAGTGAGCATGCAGCCACGTGGTTAATTGAAGACTTTCAGGTAAGGGCAAAGTCATTAGAACAGTTCCCAGAAAGAAATCCAGGGCTGATTGACAAGCTGATTCCTTCAGAAAAATACCGAAAACTCTTATTGGAGAAAAGGTATCTATTGGTCTATCAGATCAAGGAAAACACCGTATATGTGGACGCAGTTGTAGATACACGCCAGGACTATGGCTGGTTATCGTAGGCTGGAAAACAGAATAAAAGCCTAAAATAAGACGAAGAAAGCTATAATTGACTCACGAAAAAGGAGATGAGAATTATGCCTCTGATTACTCCAATTTAGTTTATGATTACATAAAGTGTTTCAATATGAAAAAGAGATTGGTCTTTTATGATAGATAAGGCTCAGGCAGCGATAAAGAATCAAGGGTCAATTAAATAATAAAGCAAATAGTATAAGCACAGCTATCCAATCCTTATCTATCAAGGTTTATAGAGTATATTTAAAAAATATATATGGGTATTGTCTTTTAGAATTAAGAGATAGTACCCTATTTCTTATTGTGAAATTTTGGGTTAGTCTGGTAATAAAGATGAGCAACTGATGTAAAATATTAGCATTATCATTAGAACACGGCGTGAAGTTTACTATGGAGCCGACAGAAATAGGCGAAGTCACAATAGCTGTCTTTGACGATACATGTGGAAACCTTATTCAGATATTACAGAAGTAACTTTATGTCGAAATAGAAGCAACCAGTTCTAAACGACTTTATTGTTATGTTTTAAGGTCGGTGAACACATTTAATACGTCACCTTACACTCAGCTTCCAAACTGGGGCAGAACATTCTTGGACAACTATCTTGCAACGTTACCTTACGCCTATGGGACTTCATACCTGACTCAGATAAGAAACGCTTGCTCGCGTTTCTTTTTGTTTTTTGAGTTTGCAGGCATAAACCAGCCTTCTGAGATTACCCATGACATTGTGAAATCATTTTTTATCAAAGATATCCATATGTCATCAAAATCTAAGGATCGATACAACAATGAAATTAGCCATTGTCTTATGTACATGGAAACTTCGTAATCCAATGTTTTGGATTGATATTTATCCAATCGTAATACTCCCACTTCTTCAAGTGGGAGTGGGTCCTCGTCCTCTGCTTCGGTGACGAAAGCCTCCAGTGACGATAGTCTCCAGTGGAGAGTATCGCCGAAGCGCACGGCCCTTAACGAATACGATCGCGCTGAGGATTGGTTTCGCCGAGCCGCTTTTCCCAACAGGAACACTTAGCGGCGAAGGAGGTAGAGTCCATCCTACGCGCGAAAGTATTCATCAGTAGATCTGCGCCTTCGGCATAAGTAATCCTTAGGCGGTCAGTACTCTATGGAGCATGCGCCTTCGGCGATAGTGTCCACCGGACACTATCGTCACTGGAGACTTACTTCACCGAAGACTCGATGTTCAGCTTTAGCTGAACGAGTTCACAGGAGTCGGAAATGACTTAAAATTAAAGATAAAGTTAAAGTTGACTTGACTGCCCCTCCATCCCTGTGAGAGTATCAATATTTACCGATGGCATAAAAATTGCATCTTAATGTTGTACATAGTATCGAGGAGTAAACCCATTTCTGTAAAAGAGGAGTGAAAACAGTGTCCTTTATTTTAGGAATCGATACCGGAGGAACCTATACGGACGGTGTGCTCTTGGATTTTGAGGACAAAGTGGTCGTCGCTAAGGCCAAAGCCTTTACAACACCCCAGGATCTGACGATTGGGATCGAAGAGTGCATTGATAACATAGGGGAATTTGATCCTTTACAGATTTAAGATGGTTTCTCTTTCGACAACCCTCGCTACCAATGCGATCGTGGAAGGACGTGGTGGTAAAGTAGGGTTGATTCTGATCGGCAATAAACCTGCCGGAATTTACCCAGCCCATAAGATTAGTATGGTTTCAGGCGGACACGATGGGCTTGGAATGGCAAAATGTGAACTTGACACGGATGAGCTTATCAACGTCATCGGGCAAATGAAAGGTGAAGTGGATACTTTGGCTATCTCCGGGATTTTTAGTATCAGAAATCCGGAGCATGAGAATCAAGCTAAAGAGTTAGTGCGAAGGGAATGGGATGTCCCTATAGTATGTGGCCACGAGCTAAGCTCAAGTATCGGGCTCTATGAACGGACTGTAACGGCCTGCTTGAATGCTAAATTGTTGCCAATCATCGCCGACTTGTTAAAAGCCGTGAAACAAGTGCTTAAAAGAAAGAAAATTGAAGTTCCCATGTTGGTAGTAAAAGGGGACGGATCTTTAATTAGGGAAGAAAAAGCACTCGAAAAGCCCATTGAGACAATCCTGTCGGGACCGGCCGCAAGTATTGTCGGCGCAATGTTTCTCTCGGGTTTGGAAACGTTCTTAACGCTGGATATGGGCGGCACTACCTCTGACATCGGAATCGTCAAGCATAAATGTTGGAGAATGCATGACGAAGGAGCCATCGTCGCAGGGTGGAAAACCCATATCAATACAGCGGGAATCAGTACATTTGGGATCGGCGGGGATAGTTATATTACAGTTCAAGGAAAGGGTCAGCTCGGTATTGGCCCAACTCGCGTGAGGCCGCTGAGTGTTATTAGCTTGCACTATCCCTATTTAGTGAAGGAGCTTAGGGAAATCCAAAGCTCAAAACCCTTGAGTAACGGGAGTAGCTTTAACGCCCAAACCATGGATTGCTGGATAATCGTTAAACCCCCTCGTACTTTAGAAAGATTAAGCCGGGATGAAAGCTTGATTGTCAAGGCACTTGAGGATGGGCCCCATAATGGCCTGATTTTAAAAGAACGAATTGGGAAATACGTCAGCCCATTTGCGCTTAGTTCTCTCGAACAAGCGGGAATTATTGGGCGTATTTCGTTTACTCCGACAGATGCCCTGCATTGCCTTGGTCTTTTGAAAAAATGGAATGTCGAGGCTGCACTCGAAGGAGCAAGAATCCTTGCTAATACCTATGGCTGTAGTCATGAGAGTTTTGCCACAAAATGTCTAGAGACGATGACTCAATCACTGGCTCTTTCTACGCTGCAGAGTATTGCTTCCAAACAAGGTTATCAGCTCGATTTGAAGGATGCGAACTTTAAGTTTTTCCTAGAGCCTTTTTTCAAGCAAGCAATGGACTCGGATATACGTATTCCAATCAACTTGAATTACCCAATTGTCGCGATCGGAGCTCCCGTAAAAGCCTATTTACCTGCGGTGGGTCAGCTATTAAATACCGAAATGATAATTCCTGAGCACAGTGAAGTAGCTAGTGCGATCGGGGCAGCCATGGGAAAGGTTAGCGAGAAGATCACTGCCTTAATTAAACCGGGGTTCAAAGTCCACGCTCCATGGGGCTGCGAGGCCTTTATGTACTATGATGACGCCTGCGAGAGAATTCTAACGAGGGGTAAGGAAATTGTCATAGAAAATGCCCATAAGGCGGGCATAGCCAACCCAGAGATCACCGTAAATCAGGATAAAGTGACGAGTGAGACGGAGTTTGGTACGGTTTTTATTGAAGAGTTCTTCGAGATCATTGCCTCCGGATACTGTCAAGAAGAGAGGGGATTGTGACCATGAAAGCAAAGGTTTTTGTGTGTAGTACCATGGCCGATGAAATTGAAAAAGTGCTACCTCAAGGTATGTCCTATGAACTGTTGCCCTACGCACTTCATCGCGAACCTAAAAAACTTAACTCAGAGTTGCAAGCCAGAATCGATGCAGACCAAGAACATGATACCCTGCTTTTCGGCTATGGATTGTGTTCGAACGGAGTTGTAAATCTTCATTCGAGAACTCACACGCTGGTTATCCCTAGGGTTCACGACTGCATAAGCCTCTTGCTCGGTTCACGACAGCTTTACCAGCAGGAATTCGACAAATCTCCAGGAACCATCTATCTAAGCAAGGGATGGATCGATCAAGGTGCTGAACCATTGGCAGAGTATCAGAGATATTGTGATAAATACGGTGAAGTGAATGCTAAGTATATTATTGATACTGAATATCACCATTACAAGAGACTTGTTTTCATCGATACAGAAGTTGGAGATTATGGCTCACTTATGGACTATTCAAAACAAGTAGCTGACTTTATGGGAGCTGAACTTGAAGAACGAAAGGGTTCCTGTCGATTTTTAGAGAGATTAGTAACTGGAGATTGGGATAGGGATTTTGTCGTGATTCCCCCAAAAATGATGGTTACCCAAGAAAGCTTCTTTTAAGAGTTTTCTAACGGGATATTAATCTAATTAGTGGTATCATCCACGAGTTTAATCCAGTTTAATCTATACGAACTCATCTGATAGATGAACTTTTTATAAGCGTAATACCTTGGCTGTAACGGTGCTGGCTAGTGCTGGCAATTATTTTGGGTGGTGATAGCCATGTCTTACATATTAGGGATAGATACCGGGGGTACTTACACGGATGGTGTACTCTTAGATTTTGAAGAAAAAGTTGTCGTTGCCAAGGCTAAAGCATTTACAACGCCGCAGGATTTGACGATTGGAATAAAAGAATGTCTCGAGAATTTAGGGAAGATCGATCTGGATAACGTTAGAATGGTTTCTCTTTCTATAAAGAAGGTTAGGAGAAGAGACTAACAGACAAACAAATATACGTTGGTCTCTTTTTTGTCAGATACTGGACACCTTATCCCGTCAATGTATGGACATATGGAGTAGTAAAAAACAATTTATGCAATAGATAAAAATGTTCCATAATGGTTAAAAATTGATTGGTCCTTTAATCAGAATCCCATATATAAAAAAGCCATACGCGGAAAGTGTGTACATCGTGCAATTGGTGCAAATATGGGCTGTCCCAAAATGATGTTTGAAGGTAAAAGTTGGTAGGCAATATCCTCAACCTAGCTCAATGTAAAAGGCTACACCTTCTTCCTCGTTGTCCGCTTCATTACTGGCCCATATTTTGGCTTCGTGAAATTCTGTGATCTGTTTAACAATAGCCAATCCCAGACCGAATTCACCATCCTTGCCGATTTGGAACGGCTCAAACAGTGAGTCGATCAATTCAGTTTCAATACTGTTTCCATCGTTCCAGATACGTAACAGAACCTTCTCTGTGGTATCCGCTAGTGCATCCAGCGACAAGACAATCCGTTTTACGGCATAGCGTATCTGGTTATCAAGCATGTTATCGATAGCTACTCCCCACTGTTCACGGTCGCCTGTAGTGCAGAAAGACACTAATTTTACAGTCCATATTAATTCTGGCCGACGACATTGAAACCTCTCCAAGCGCTGTTCAAGTAATTCAGTCAGATTAAACGATTCCCGTTTTTTCTCCTTTGTTGATAAATAATTAAGCTTCGTCAAATACAGCAGGTCGCGAATACGTTTTTCCAGTCGCTCCGCCTCGCCATTGATAACTAGAATGCTTTCGTCCAGCGTTCCTTTTGGATATATGCCATCCAGCATAGACTGGGCATAGCTGCGGATAACCATCACCGGAGTCTTCAATTCATGTGAAATGTTCTGTAGAAAAGACTGCTGAGCCTTATCCTGTTTAACCAGGCGCTGGCGCATGTTTTCAAACGCACGGCCTAGCTTGCCGATCTCGTCACGCCGATCCAGAACAAACGGCTCGAACCAAACCAATCACGCTCGGCTATGCGAGCTGCCTGAGTCTCCATCAATACAAGCGGCCTGGAGATATAGCGTGCTAGAAATAAAGAGACAGGCCAACTAAGCAGCAATGAAATCAGCATTAGCAACAACAATCGCCAGAACATGGACATTGCAAGGTTATTGGGGTAATTGCCCCAGGCAAAGGATACAATATATCTCGGTTGCTGCTTAATTTCATCTTTACGAATCACATAAAAAAGAGTTTTGTCGTTAATTTGGTGGGAGTACTGAAGAACATTTGCCTGTTGTTTTTGGGCATCGCACAAATATCACAACATTATGGGAAATTGTCAAATACTTTAACGCTTTTTTCTTTTTGTAGTTATATTATAACACTTCGACCTTTTTTAATAAAAAACATTATCAAAGTTCGCAAGCGCGCCTATCTCATTCCTTATAATGCGTACCCATAAACTTTGGAAATACTAGTTTGCCGTTTGTTTTAGGCGTGCTGAGGCCTTGGATAAATTAGCCAGGGAATTTACTGAGTACGTCTGTCTTAAGGTTTTGTAGTTGGAGTGGAGTGCCCTTGACAATGTTTAAGCAACTGGAATATGATGCATATAGGTTAAATCGTTTGGATATAGTATAAAATATTGTTAACGACCATGATAAGGATAGTAATAAAGGACTTGGGTTTTAGAGACATAATCCTCGGGTGAAAGATTATGACGAAGGTTTTTTATGAAGATCACCTTGGAGTTGAGCGGCTGAAATAATCTAAGCTGTTCCGTAGACATACGTTACATGTTTTAAGCGATTAGTGGATTGTTTATTTAAGCTATCCATTAATAACAAGGGTGGTACCGCGGATAATCCGTCCCTAAGTCATTGACTTAGGGACTTTTTGATGTTATTTACACGATATTTGAACCCAACATGAAAGGAAGATGAATATGTCTAACTTCAAACCGCTAACGGATCTACCCGTAGCGAAAAAAGAAAGTGAAATAGCCGATTACTGGAACGATCATAAGATACTAGATAAAAGCATCCAAACTAGGGAAGGTAAAACACCCTTCGTATTCTATGAAGGACCTCCCACGGCCAACGGCAAACCGGGAATACACCACGTCATAGCCAGAACTTTAAAGGATTCAGTTTGCCGGTACAAAACCATGCAGGGCTATCAGGTCAAGCGTAAAGCTGGATGGGATACTCATGGTCTTCCTGTGGAACTCGAAGTAGAGAAACAACTTAAACTTACCAACAAGCAGGAAATTGAAGCCTATGGAATTGCGGAGTTTAATCAGAACTGTCGGGAATCGGTGTTCAGCTATGAGAAGCAATGGCGAGATATGACCAAACGAATGGGATATTCAATCGATTTGGACCATCCCTACGTCACCCTCGATAATAATTACATTGAGAGCGTTTGGTGGATACTTGATCAGTTTTTCAAAAAAGGTTTGATCTATGAAGGACACAAAATCCTGCCCTATTGTTCACGCTGTGGAACTGGGCTGGCCTCCCATGAAGTAGCCCAGGGCTATAAGTTAATAAAGACTAACACCGTCTTCGTAAAGTTTAAGCGAAAAGAGGTCGAAGAGTTCTTTCTGGTCTGGACGACGACGCCCTGGACGCTTCCTTCGAACGTGGCACTGACTGTCAATCCTCAAGAGGTCTATCTGAGAGTTAGGCAAAATGAGGAGATTTATTATGTTTCCAAGACTTTATCCCATAGAGTCTTGGGAGAAGAGTTTGAAGTTCTGGAAGAAATCAAGGGAAAAGATCTTGAGTTCGTAGAATATGAGCAGTTAATGCCGTTTGTAAAAGCGGATAAGAAGGCCTTCTTTGTTACGGTCGGCGATTATGTAACGACAGAGGATGGCACGGGAATTGTCCATACTGCCCCAGCCTTTGGGGAGGATGATTACAACATTGGCAAGAGGTATAATTTGCCAGTTCTACAGCCTGTCGATGAAACAGGAAAATTTGTGATCACTCCATGGAAAGGTAGCTTTGTTATGGATGCGGATCTCGATATCATCAAATGGTTGCACGGGGAAGAAAAATTATTTAAGAAAGAAAAAATGGAGCATAACTATCCTCACTGTTGGAGATGTCAGACTCCACTCCTTTATTATGCTAAACCGAGCTGGTATATCGAAGTCACAAAATTTAAAGATCAATTGGTTGAGAACAACAAAGGCGTTGAGTGGTATCCTGATTTTGTCGGAGAAAAAAGGTTTGGCAACTGGTTGGAAAACGCCAATGACTGGGCCTTGTCCAGAACTCGATACTGGGGAACACCGCTGAATATCTGGAGATGCGATTGCGGAAACACCACATCGATTGGCTCTCGAAAGGAACTGGTAGAAAACGCGGTGGAAACGCTGGATGAAACAACGCTTGAATTGCACCGGCCTTTTGTGGATGATATTCACCTTAAATGCACAAAATGTGGCGGGACAATGACCAGGGTGAAAGATGTGATTGACTGTTGGTTTGACAGTGGTTCCATGCCTTTTGCTCAGCATCACTATCCGTTTGAAAATAGCGAGAACTTTGATCAGCTCTTTCCCGCCGACTATATCTGTGAGGGTATTGATCAGACCAGAGGCTGGTTCTATTCTCTACTTGTGATCTCAACCTTCATCAAGGGAATCGCACCTTATAAACGAGTACTGGTTAATGATTTGGTTCTCGATAAGGATGGGCATAAGATGTCTAAGTCCAAAGGAAATACAGTCAATCCCTTTGAATTGTTTGATCAATATGGAGCGGATGCTTTAAGATGGTATTTACTTCACGTTTCTCCGGCTTGGAGTCCAACGAAATTTGATATCGAAGGGATCAAGGAAGTACAGAGTAAATTTTTCAGCACGATGAGAAATGTGTATGCTTTCTTTTCCTTGTATGCCGAAACGGATAAGCTTGACCCACGAGACTTCTTTATTGCTTACCAGGATCGACCCGAGCTTGATCGATGGGTACTATCAAAATATAACAGCCTTCTAAAAGGCGTCGAGTCAGATTTAAGTGCCTTTGATCTGACCAAAGCAGTGAGAAAGATCACTGTGTTTGTCAATGAGGATTTTTCGAACTGGTATATAAGACGTTCGCGCAGGCGTTTCTGGGGTTCAGAGCTTACGGATGACAAGAAAGCGGTCAACAATACGACCTATGAAATACTCGTGGGATTATCCAAGCTGGTGGCTCCCTTTGCGCCCTATATTTCCGAAGAACTCTATCGAAGTTTGACTGATGAACTATCCGTTCATCTAGCGGATTACCCCGTCGCCGATTCAAGCCTGATCGATGGCGAGTTGGAAACTAGAATGGATCTGGTGAGAAATCTAGTGGGTCTAGGCAGGGCAGCAAGGGAACAGGTCAGAATCAAGGTGCGACAACCGGTCCGACAGATCTTGATCGACGGTAAATATGAGCAATTGATCGACTACATGCTTCCTTTAATCAAGGAAGAGCTTAATGTTAAGGCGGTTGTGTTTGCCAAGGATTTGAGCCAGTATATGCACTTTAGCTTAAAGCCTAATTTCAAAGTAGCAGGGTCTATCTTTGGTTCAAAAGTAAAATCCTTAGGCAAAGCACTGGCAGCCCTTGACGCGTCTGACCTTGTGCCTAGATTAGAAGCTGGAGAAACGATTTCGATTGAGGTAGAGGGCGAAGGTGTAGACCTAGTTAAGGACTATGTCATCACTACGATCGCGGCTAAAGAAGGCTTTACAATGACCGTGGAGGACAATCTATTTGTAATACTTGATACAACCCTTACCAAAGAGCTGATCGATGAAGGGTATGCGCGGGAGTTTGTCTCCAAGGTACAGCAAATGAGAAAATCTAATGACTATGAAATGATGGACAGAATCAAAATCTACTATGATGGCGATGAGGAAATAGCTGAGGCTGTTAAACTATATGAAGACTATATAAAACAAGAGACTCTAGCAAACAATATTGAGAGAATTAAGGATGCTAGTTTGGAAAAGCAGAATCTTAATGGTCATGAGACAGGCTTGAAGCTGGAGAAATTGTAGGTTCCAGGGCAGGTTCATTCATTGGGCTTTATTAAGCTTCCTGATCTCCTGTTGTTTACCATGTTCCAGCCTAATAATCTGATTTCCCAGCATTTCTGCTTCCTTAATATCATGCGTTACTAAGATAAAGGGAATCTGCCATTGAGCTTGGAGCTTAAGCAACTCTTGTTGGAGTGCACTCCGCGTGTCCTGATCTAGTGCTGAAAGAGGTTCATCGAGCAACAGAAGTTCGGGTTCAGTCATTAACGCACGAGCAAGAGCAACTCTTTGCTTTTCCCCACCCGAAATCTGATTAGGATAACGATTTCGAAGATGTTCGATCTTTAGCATCTCTAAGACATTGGAAACGGTAAGGACTTTATTGGGGATACTCCCTTTTTGGGGCTTACCATACATCACATTCTTCTCAACAGTCATGTGTGGAAAGAGAGCATAATCTTGAAATACATACCCTAGGCGTCGATTCCTGATTGGAATATCTACACTACGCTCAGAAGCGAAGACAGCCTTGTCGTGGATTTTAATTTCCCCCCACGAAGGAGTCTGAAGGCCTGCCAAACACTGCAGAATCGTTGTCTTGCCGGCGCCGGAGGGACCCACAAGGGCAAGAATTCCATCACTCAACGAAATATCGACTTCAAGCTCAAAGGTAGGTAACTTTTTTTTGAAATGAGCCTTTAGCATTATGAGGTGCCTCCTTTGGGAATGCGATCACGTTGAGATCGTTTCCCCCACCGGTTCAGTCCGTAAATGACGAGAAAACTAAAGACCGTCATGATCACAACCAAGATGCTTGCCTGAGTTGTATCGCCCGCTTCATTAGCAAAATATATGGCAATAGGCATTGTTTGCGTCTTGCCGGGTATATTTCCAGCGATCATCAAGGTTGCTCCAAATTCCCCCAGAGACCGGGCGAAGGCCAAGACTAGACCCGCAACAATACCATTTATGGCTAACGGAAGGGTTATAGTAAAGAACACCTTTAGTTCTCTAGCCCCCAATGTACGAGCTGCCTTCTCTAGATTTTGGTCAACACCCTCGATGGCAACCTTCACAGCTTGATACATTAATGGGAAAGCTACGACAGCTGCCGCTATCACGGCTCCCGCTAGGGTAAAGACAATTCTAGTCTGAAACCATTGTTCGAATAATTTACCTAAAGGACCATTCTTCCCAAAGACATAAAGCAACATAAAGCCGATAACTGAAGGGGGGAGCACCAGGGGCAAAGTAATGATAGACTCGACGACATCTTTGCCCATGAACTCACGCTTGGCCATAAGTGCCGCTATAGGTATAGAAAAACAAGTGACAATAATAACGGCGGCAAAGGCAACTTTCAGAGATAAAATAATCGGAATAAAGCTAAATTCCATAAGGTTCCCCCAAAAAACTAATTTATTTTGCTAAGGTCTTAAACCCATAGTTTACAAAGATTTTTTGGGCATCTGAACTCTGTAAGTACTTTAGAAAGTCCTCTGAGGCTTGTTTGTTTTTAGTAGCTGCAATAACAGCGGCAGGGTAAGCAATGGGCTTGTGACTGCTTGCAGGGATTACTGTTACGACTTTAACTTTTGTGGACCCTTGAGCATCGGATTGGTAGACAAGTCCTGCCTCCACATTTCCTGTTTCTACATAATTCAGGACCTGAGTCACATCCTTAGCCAACACGAACTTTGGCTTTAATGCATCCCACAGCTTGAGATTCGTCAAGGATTCTTGCGCATATTTTCCAGCAGGTACGGACTCAGGTGTACCAATGCTAACCTTATCAACCTCCGCTTTAGTCAGATCTTCGAGGGATGTAACCTTGGTGTTATCCTTCCCAGCAACCAGCACTAACTCATTTCCTACTAAGTCGACTTTACTCTCTTTAACTAATAAATTCTTTTGTTCGAGGGCATCCATTTGTGTCTTTCCTGCAGAGATAAAGAGGTCTGCTGGGGCACCCTGTTCGATTTGTTGTTGGAGAGTACCCGAAGCCCCGAAAACAAGGGTAAGCTTTACTTCAGGAGTTTTCTCAGCATACGCTTTTTGGAGGTCGGTCAATGCATCGTTCAAACTGGCTGCGGCAGATACCATGATTTCTGTGGTTTCAACCTTTGCGACGTTTGTTGCCGGTTGGTTAGTACCTCCTGCACTGCAGCCTGCCAAAGATAGGATTAATAACAAACTGAATAGTAATAGCCATGATCCTTTTTTCATTTATGCTCCCCCTCATGAATTATGATATGTACTCGGCGGTACAGTCTTGGTATGCAGTTTTTTGTCGTTCCGCGGAGGTTCCAGGTACTTTCGCGGAACGACAAGTTCCACTGAGAAAAATTAGCATTTGGTTTATTCCGGCTCTAAGATAGGATTTATAATGTTTTTTGAATAGAGAAGATGATTAATTCTCTCCGTGAATCAACCGTTAAATTCTCACCATCGTCACTCCAATGTCGGATGGTTTCCCAAAATACATTGCCGTGGTCACAGCTGCATCAATGCCAGTATGAGCAAATTCTTCGATGTTGTCTCCATTGATGCCACCAGCTCCCAGCAGTACGATATTGGGGTTAATTCCCCTGATTTGAGCAACGATGAGTTTCAAATCGTTGGCTGGGAGCTTATCAAATTGTAATCCGCTAACTCCGGCTTCGATTAACAGGCGAGCATCGTCCAGCGTTTCAACCTCAACTATGATCTTCTTTTCACAGGCATAGGCTTTATTCTGTCGAATGACTCGGGCTAGGTCGTTAATATCGCCCAGAAACGCCAGATGCTGTTTAAAAATTAAGATGGTTTCTGATAAACCCAGTCGGTGTGGAAAAGCACCACCCGCAAGGATGGCCTTGATGGACAGTTCTTTCGTTCCGGGAAACGATTTTCTAGTGGCTAGTACCGTCATTTCTGGGTTCACTGCTTTGACCTTGTCCACCATCTTTTTTGTTCTGGTCGCAATCCCTGAGGAGTACTCTAGGATATTCATCGACAACTTCCAAGCCATATGCAGGCTCGATGCTAACCCCTCAGCTTCAATGAAGACATCCCCTTTGTCAACAAGGGTACCCGTTGACAGCGCTCGAATCGGCGTAATTCCCAGCTTAGTAAAGATTCGCAATACTTCCTCGACCCCTGATAACACTGTATATTCTCTAGCTGTAAAACAGATTTTCCCCTGATGTCCGCCGATACCTAACGTTAGCGTAGTTAAATCGAGATACGGAACATCCTCTTTGATCCAGCGGTCGATGGTTTCGTCACTGATATAGAGCATCGTCTTTACCCCCATTTTTCCTGTGAGTCTATTTCCCCTTGATAAAACCGTTCTTTTCGAAAATCTTCATGGCCTCATCACTTTGTAAATAGGCCATAAACTTCACGGCCGCTTCGCTGTTTTTGGAGGCAGTCACCACTGCTGCTGGTAAAACCACTGGTGTATGCGAATTTGCTGGTGCTGACGCCACGATTTTCACCTTATCTGAGGTGATCGCAATCGTATCCCAGACGAAACCCGCTTCAGCGTTACCGGTCTCCACATAAGCCATGACTTGCATGAGGTCTTTCCCTATGACCATTTTTGATTGGAGGGTGTCCCATAATTTAAGGGTGCTTAAGGTTTCCTTCGTGGTCTTGGCTGCTGGAACGGATTCAGCTTCACCAATGCCAATATGTTTAACCTCTGGTTTCGTTAAATCTTCAAAGCCTTTAAGGGTTGTGTTGTCTGTCTTAACGATTAAGACAAGTTCATCTCCGAGCAGATTTACCCTTGAATCTTTCTTGACCAGTCCCTTTTGCTCCAAGGCATCCATTTGCGGCTTTCCTTGGGAAATGAAAATATCCGTGGCAGCGCCTTGTTCGATCTGAGTTTGTAGTGAACCGGACGGCCCATAATTAAAAACAAGGTTTACTTGAGTTTCTTTGACCGAATACAGCTTCTTGATCTCTTCGAAAGAGCCTTTCAAACTGGGAGCCGTCGAAATCATCAGCTCGATCGCTTCTGTCTGTGCAACTTTGCTGTCGTCCTGTTTTGGGGTTTCTTTGACGGCGTTTGAACAACCTGAAAGAACTAACACAAGTAAACATAACAAACATGCAACAAGTCTTACGGCAACCTGAGTTTTAGTCGACTTCCGAAATTGATTGAAAAAATCCATAAACTTCTCCTCTTTCTCCATCCATTTCCTACTAACTTGCTAAACAATAATCAGATCCACTGGGTGGCAGTACAGGTTCCAAGGTTGTGGTTTGTCCCTCAAAGCCGACCAAGTTTGTTTTGTGATCTCCCACTGAATTTGCTGGTCATGCTGTCTTAGAGTCTCATTCTTCACGTTTAGATATAAGGTTATCCGAGAGGGAGTCTCACTGGTGGCCTTTAGCCAACCACACAATACATTGTCCCTTTTTTCATCAGTAGCCCATTCGATCGAGTGCGCACGAATACCCACATAAGCAATTTTTTGAGGAAGTTCGTGCTGGGTTATTAAGTGAATTCCCCAATCCAAGGCCTCTAACTCAAATGGTGATAGGTAGTTAGCCCGAGAAAAATTCTTACACCCGGTTAATTGCGCGGAGATCAGGGTTGGCGGTGATCGAAATAGGTCTTCTGTCCCTCCATGTGCTTCAATTTTACCCTGTGAGAGCACGACCAATTGATTGCAAATGCTATAGATTTCGTCCATGTTATGGGTTACGAACAGGGTAACCCCTGGATAGTCGGCTATGGTTTCCGTCAATTGTTGAACCATGTGACTTCTGAGATAGTCATCCAGTGCCGAGAAGGGTTCATCGAGGAGCAAAGCCTCTGGCTCAATCGCTAAAGCCCGGGCTAGCGCAACGCGCTGCTGTTGTCCTCCCGAAAGCTGGTTGGGGTACCTCTTTTCCAAGCCTTCCAGCTTAATCATCGTCACCATTTTCTTAATGATTGCCCTCTGAGCGTCTCGCTTTTTATCTCCAAGCCCAAAACCAATGTTCTCTTCGACGGTCATATTGGGAAAAAGAGCGTAATTTTGAAATAAATAACCCAGCTTTCTCTTCTGACAGGGGAGATTGATGCCCTTCTGGGAGTCAAATAGAATACGACCGTTGAGAACAATTCTGCCTTGATCAGGGGTTTCAATGCCCGCGATACAGCGCAAGGTCATGCTTTTACCGGAACCAGATGCTCCCAAGAGTCCAAGAATGTCCTGACCCGTCTCGAAATGAACATCGAGCTCAAAGCCCGGAAGTGTTTTTTGGATATCAACCAATAAATCCATATTATCTCCTACTAATAGTCGCAATCATCTTGCGCTGGTAATCAGTCCAGTAATTCATTAGCGTCATCACGATGATCGAAATAAGTACGATTAGAATCACCCAAATCAAGGCCTTTCCCATGGCTCCGCTCTCGGCCGCAAAGAAGATTGCCGCCGGAATGGTCAAGGTTTTCCCGGGAATATTACCACCTATCATCAGTGTGGCACCAAAATCTCCCAAAGCTCGCGCAAAGGCCAAGACAGTACCTGCAGCGACTCCCGGCCAAGAAAGAGGAATTGTAATCTTCCAAAATATCTTCCATTCCGAGACGCCCAAGGTGCGTGCCGCATAGATCATCGTTTGATCAATTTGTTCAAAGGCGCTTCTGACTGTGCGATACATCAAGGGAAAGGCGACAACCGTCGCTGCGATAACGGTAGCGGGCCAAGAGAATATGACAGTCGTGCCAAGGGCCAACAGGAACTTTCCCAAGGGTCCATTCTTACCAAATAGGATTAGCAGCAAAAATCCTACCACAGTAGGTGGTAAAACCAGAGGCAGAGTTAGGACTCCATCAATCAATCCTTTGAATTTCCCCCGATATCCCGAAACAAAGCAGGCAGCTGCGATTCCCAAGAAAAAAGTCACAATAGTGGCTATGAAAGCTGCTCTTAATGAAATTAGTAATGGGGAAAAATCCAGTCCCCTTAAATTAGTATAAACACAAATAACCCCCTTCCCTTCGTCAAGAACAATGAATAAAAAAATAGGACTCCCATGAAAGGGAGCCATGAATAAACTGGTGTTCCAGTCTAATATGAGCTACTCCTTTTCAAAACGTGAAGGCATACCTATTTCTGGGAACACCCTGAGGGCCAAGGCCCTGTCCAGCGACCATAGATTTGCTCGTTAGGTCATTCTGGCTCGGAGATTAATTATTCAATTTTTCCAAGTATTTCTCCCTCTTGAGATATACTCACCGCACAACCTTCGCTATAGTTAGTATATCGAGTTATGTTAGTTTATACTTGCCGGTGTTATGTAGATGGGACCTCGTGTTTAACTTAAACAAACATAAGCTAAGATAACTGAATTACATCGTCATTGTACAATGTGTTATAATATATTGCAAGTACATTAGCGATGATTTTTTCTAATCAATGCTAGAAAATATTCAGAAGGGACAGGTGCGTTCGCTATGTCCAATGATGTTTCTTATACGCCTGAAGAAGTTGCTAACATCCTTAGAATTTCCAAGTTTACAGTTTATGAACTCATAAAGCGGGGGGAGCTAACAGCTTACCATATTGGTCGCAAAGTCCGAGTTGAGGGTACTGATATTGAAAATTATAAACGAAAATCTAAGGGACTTAATCCCCTAGAATTCCCCGTCGCATCCCCATTAGACTCCCCCATATCGAACGACCGCTCAAATCATTGTTTTAAATCTGACGAAAGCTTAGTCATTTGTGGTCAAGATATTGTCTTGGACATCTTAACCCGCTATTTGGAAAAGCAATTTCCACAGGTTCACTTCCTGCGTCGTTATATTGGAAGCATCGACGGTCTCATAGCCCTCTACCGTGGCATGGCGAACGTTGTTACTGCGCACTTATGGGATAGCGATACCAACGAATATAATACCCCCTATGTTCGAAGGCTTTTACCCGGTCATCCGACCTGTATTATTAACTTGGTTTATCGAATGGAAGGCTTTTATGTTGCCAAAGGAAATCCTCAGAATATAACCACTTGGAGTGACCTAACCAAACCAGATGTTCGTTTTATTAACCGGGAAAGAGGGTCCGGCGCAAGAGTATTGTTAGATGAGAAACTAAGAATTTCTGGAATTAACCACAAAGATATCCTTGGCTATGGAGATGAAGAAATGACCCATCTTGCCATAGCGAGCAAAGTTGCACGCGGTGAAGCAGACGTTGGTTTAGGGATTGAAAAGGTAGTCATGCAATTTATAAATCTTGATTTTATCCCTCTGCATAAAGAACGCTATGATTTAGTAATACGACAGGAAGATCTAGAACGACATCATTTTCAGGCATTAATGAGTATCTTGCAATCCCCTGCTTTTCGAAATGAAGTGCTGGGAATCGGAGGGTACGACATCTCCCAGATGGGACAAATCATTGCTAAAATGTAATAGAAAGTGGCTAACCTAAACTTATAGGTTAGCCACTTTCAAATATTTGTTTAAAATTCTAGAAGGTCATGATCACGTAACCAAGAACGAGTACAATCAATAAACTTTTTCGCAGCGGGAGATAGGTCTTTCAGAGAAAGTGCTGCAATTCCTATGATACGATAATGAGGTTTATCTAAATCAACTATGTGTACGTTTTCGGGTACATTGAGCAAAATTAGTTCAGGAAGAATACTGATCCCCAATCCCATTTTTACCATTTCTAAGATGGTCTGTTCTTCCATTAATTCATATTGGATCTGTAGTTTCACTTTGTTTTCATTCAAACTGCGTTTAATATTGTCATCATTACCCCATTGCGGCATAATAAAAGGCTGATTTTCAAGTTGATCGAAGGAGATAACTTTTTGATGTCGCAGCGGGTGCTCAGGTGGCAAGAGGACCACCAGTTTGTCCTTTTTTAAGGGAATGACTTCAAATGACTTTGAGGTGGGCAGTGACAAAAAACCAAAGTCAACCGTGCCGTTGGATATCCAATCATTCATTTCATCATAACACCCTTGGTACGTTTTTATTTCGATAAGAGGATGAGTTTTATGAAATTGAGATAAAATCCCAGGAAGCCATCGCGTTGAAACACTGGATAAAGTTCCTAGGCGAACGGTACCAGTATTTACCCCTCTAATTGCAGCCGCTTCCTGCCGCAAAAGCTCCTCTTGGTGCAAGATTATTTGTACATGTTTAAGAATGCGCTCCCCGTTACTGGTCAAGCTTATGCCAGAACGATCTCTTTTGAGTAAGATAAATCCCAACTCATCTTCGAGGGTGGAAACTGCATAGCTCACACCTGACTGCGTCATATTGAGCTTTTCAGCCGTTTTGGTTAGGCTGCCAACTTCCACAATTGTATTAAAGATCTCAAATTTTGTTAGTGTCAAGTTAAGCACCTCTCCTACATAGGTATCGAATAACAATATATGTTCAGTGTTTTATATCAAATCCCGGATAATATAAATTTTATGCATGTTATGTTGGGTTGTCAATGACCGCATCAAACAACATCCGGCTAGGGCCCTGCATATAGTTCAAAAAAAGTGAAGCAATGTATATAATCTTTTGATTTTACCAGGCTCTATTTATACTGTAAGCTATTATTTAGATAAATAAATTCCGATATCATCAATCTGGCTTGCATTAGTGCCACTTCTCTATAAAAGTACACAAGGAGGAATTATTTAATAATATGAACAATGCCTATTTCCAAATTAAACTTCCGGAAAATGAACCTGTAAAAAGTTATATGCCAGGATCATCTGAAAGGGCTGCTTTAAAAGCAGAACTTGAAAGACAATTAGCGGACCCAGTCGAAGTTCCGATAATTATTAGCGGAAAAATAATTCGTACAGAAAACAAAACATACATAATTTGTCCCCATGATCATCAAAAAGTACTTGGCGTATACTCTGTAGCAGGTGAAAAAGAGCTTTTTATGGCTATCGAAGCAGCAGAAGCAGCAAAAGAAGAATGGGAAAACATGCCTTGGGAGCATAGAGCGACTATTTTCTTAAAAGCTGCAGATTTGTTGACTGGAAAGTACCGGGCAAAATTATCGGCTTCCTGTATGCTTGGACAAAGCAAGAATGCTTACCAAGCAGAGATTGATGTTATCTGTGAATTGGCAGATTTCCTTCGATTTAACACTTACTACGTACAAGAAATCTACAAACAGCAACCAGCCAACTCCAATGGTGTCTGGAATCGTGTTGAATATCGTGCCCTTGATGGTTTTGTTGCAGCAATCACTCCTTTCAACTTTTCAGCAATCGGTGGTAACCTTGCTTCAGCTCCAGCGATGGCTGGTAATACTGTTTTGTGGAAACCATCAACAACATCGGTTCTTTCAAACTATTACGTCATGCAAATCCTTATGGAAGCTGGTTTACCTGCTGGTGTTATTAACTTTGTACCCTGTAGAGGGGTTGACTTCGGTAAAGTTGTCGTGAGTCATCCTAAAATGGCAGGCTTTCATTTTACAGGCTCGACCGGAGTATTCAACGGTATTTGGAATCAAGTGGGTGAAAACATTGATAAGTATGTTACCTATCCTCGTCTTGTTGGGGAGACAGGTGGTAAAGACTTTATCTTTGCTCATGAATCTGCGGATATTGAAGCACTTACCTGTGCAATTGTGCTGGGTGCCTTCGAATACCAAGGACAAAAGTGTTCGGCTGCATCCCGTGCGTATATTCCCGAAAGTCTCTGGGGCGAATTAAAAGAACGACTTGAAAACGAAATTGGAAAGATTAAGATGGGTGATGTTCGTGACTTTACGAACCTTATGAACGCTGTAATTGATCATAAATCATTCAAGAATATCCGAACCTATCTTGATTATGCACGGGAATCGAACGATGCTGAAATCATCATTGGTGGCGGATGCGATGACAGTGTCGGATACTTTGTAGAGCCGACAGTCATCTTAGCAAAGACCCCTACCTTCAAGACGATGGTAGAAGAAATTTTTGGACCCGTCATGACCATTTATGTCTATCCAAATGACGAATTCGAATCAACATTAATAGCCTGCGATACAGCTACCATCTATGGACTGACAGGTGCCGTTTTTGCTCAAGATAGATCGGCAATTATCAAGATCTCTAAAGCCTTAGATCATGCAGCCGGTAACTTCTACATCAACGACAAACCAACTGGTGCTGTAGTTGGACAACAACCCTTCGGTGGCAGTCGTGGATCAGGTACCAATGATAAAGCTGGCAGCGCCATCAGCTTATATCGTTGGATGAGTCAACGTACAATTAAGGAGACCTTGGTTCCTCGTACAGAAGTTAACTATCCTTATATGCAAGAGGAATAACCTTGTCGATAATGATCAAGGTAACTTAATTAGAAGCTGCATGGTCAATGTGGGACCCAGACGATGAGATTAAAGAAGAATTTTATCAAGACTGAGTCAATCTCTTGCAGCACATTCAGCTTACCTGTTTACAGCTGGACATCTTACACCGTCAATCTATGGATATTAAACTGCATCAGTAATATTATAGCGACAATTGTGGATTTTCAACTTATTACTTGAAGGGTCAATCGATAGAGGCTGGTTGTGTAATTTGAACACAGCCAGCCTCTTCGTCTCTTAGAAGTACGCTAAGAGGAGCGGTAGGAATGATAAGTTATGATCCTTTCAAATAATACTCATATCCGCTCGCTACACTCGGAATATTGGTGCAAGTAGGGTGATACACGTCGCAGTTGCTGTTTACCGAAAAAAGACACATTAAATTTGCCATACTTAAAACTTTTTAATGATTTCAATAGTCTAACAGTCAGAAGGAGGCAATAAGATGACAAATAAACAGCTGTTTGAAACCTATATTTCTAAACATATAAATAGCATTTATCGGTTTGCTTATACATACACCACAAATCAAGAAGACGCTGAAGACGTAGTTAATGAAAGTGTTCTTAAAGCCTTAAAGTCAATAAACTCATTAAGAAATCCTAATCAGATAGGGACATGGTTATATAGGATTGTTGCAAACACAGCACTCACGAATATTAAAAAAAATAAAAAGATAGTGTACTTAGATCCTAAAGACATGGCGGATGTTCAAGATGATGGTGATGACTTTTCCAATATTTCTTTTGAGCAAATGATAGGCGTTCTGGAACCAAAGTATAAAAGTATTCGTGGTTTTAAGATTTTTCGAAGGAATGCCTCTTGAAGATATTGCACTTATTCTCGATGAAAATTTAAATACGGTCAAAACAAGGCTCTATAAAGCGCTGAAAATACTTCGAATTGAAATGGAGGGAGCGTTATGAACGAAAAACTAGAAAAAATGAAGGAAGAGTATATGCAGATTAAGGCGTCTGACACATTAAAACAAAGGATTGATATTACCATAAATGCATCTAAAATAAATACGGCTAATACTTGGAAAAAGGTGACAGGTTTAGTTGCTTGTCTCGGTATTGCCTTTAGTTTATCTCTTAATCTAAGTCCGGTCTTTGCAGCGACAGTAGCTGATATACCAGGAATGAGCGAAATGGTAAAAGCGTTAACATTCGGAAGATATGTAGGTGAAAGACGTTAGAACGGATAATGAAAGTATTCTTGCAATTGATGTCTATATAGTAAATACTGTCGGTTCATCATCGACAACACATAAGTTCTATACCATAGATAAGAAAACAAAAACTTTGCTTACATTACCATCCCTCTTTAAGAAGGATTCTGATTATATTACAAAGCTTAGCGAGTATATTAAAGCCGAAATGAAAAGACAAAATGAGAAAGGTGAAAATACTTATTGGGTAGATGATCCAACATTCGAAGGTTTTGAAAATATTAAAGAAAAACAGAATTTTTATATCAATAATGATGGCAGGATCGTAATCTGCTTTGATAAATATGAGGTTGCTCCTGGATCATCAGGAAGCCCTGAGTTTGTTATTCCTGATGAAGTAGTTAAGGATGTATTAAAGTAATATGTAGCATATAATACCAAAGCGGAATATTCAGGATGCGGTTATTCGGAATCTCTAAATAGTCGGAGAAGCTACAAAGAGAGTATCACAAGGAACCAAAGAACAACACCAAGAAATTCCACGGAAATAAATGGACGGACTACGCGATGTGTTAATACATGATTACATGGGAATTAGTCTAAAAATTGTTTGGAATGTGGTGCAGAACGAGTTGCCTCAACTTAAAGCTAAGATAATAGAATTATTGGCTTAAGCACTGGACTTTTTTGTTCAGTGTTTGTTTATTTGGAGTTATTACACGAAGATGTCTGAAGCATGTGTTAGAATATATTTAAAGAAGCCTGACGTTAAGGACTGTTCCTCGTGAGTCGGCGCGCAAGCCGGGTACGGTTCCCAACTTGCACGAGATTATAGTATTGGAGGGGAGATAACCGTCCCCAACTTGCACGAATAAGGGGGTTTTTAAATGAGTGAGATTCTGAGTATCCGTCAGCGTACGGAGAGAGAAGAGCAGGAACGCCTTTCACCTTATGCAGCAAAGAGCTGGGAGGCTAAGCGTGAGCGTTTAGAAGAGGAGTGCCCAATACGCACGAAGTTTCAACGGGATCGTGATCGGATATTGCACAGCAAACCGTTTCGTCGGCTTAAACATAAGACTCAGGTATACATTGCTCCTTCGGGAGACCATTACCGCACGCGGATGACGCATAGCTTGGAAGTTTCCCAAATATGTCGAACAATTGCTCGGGGGCTTCAACTCAATGAAGATCTCATTGAGGCGATTGCTTTAGGACATGATGTTGGCCATACTCCCTTCGGACATGTCGGAGAGGAGGCTCTGCGGCGAATTATTAGTCACTTCGAGCATAATGAACAGTCGATTCGGATTTTAAAGGTCTTAGCGTGCGAGGGACAGGGTTTAAACCTGACAGAGCCTGTTCTGGACGGGATTTTACATCATACCGGAGAAGGAGTACCAAAAACCCTTGAAGGGCAGGTTGTAAAGACTGGGGACCGGATAGCCTACCTCTGTCATGACTACGATGATGCCTTGCGGGCTGGTTTGCTGACACCGAGTGATTTGCCAGTGACTGTTCAAGGAATGCTAGGTGTGAAACCGAGTGATATGATTACGACGATGGTGGTTGACATGATTGAGACATCCCGTGGATTAGGTCACATTAAGCAATCAGTAGAGGTATATAGTGCAATGCAGGAATTTCGTCAGTTTATGTTTGCTAGAGTGTATAATAGTGTAACTTTACGTGATGAACGGCGCAAAGGACAATACATTGTCCAAGCACTTTTTGAATATTATCGTCAGGATATATCGAAATTACCTGAGCATTTTTTGATTTGGGCAAGTGGGAATGAAACCCAAGCAGTTATTGATTATATCTCAGGGCTCACAGATAATTATGCCATTGATTTATTCCAAAGTTTATTTATTCCTCGAAAGTAAGAGAATAAGAGATAACTATTGATTACATCCTCAGCGTATGAACACTAAAATTCCTACGAGCCTTTTCATTTCATTTAATGAAGTGCGAAGGCTCGTAGGAATTAAAAAGGTGCAAATCAATAGAAGATGCCGATAAAAAAGTATAAGTTATGGACAATAGAAGTAAACTAAGGCTTGGCGGAAGCTCTAATTTACGCTGATACTTAGTCCTTCTTTAAAATAAAGCTCTCATTTCGCTTAATAGGTTCGCTGGTGTCTATATGACCTAGAATTCCAGGATGCTTTTGGCCATCAATTAGAAATTGAACACTATGAATGTTAGGGAGAGTCGTCAGCGTGTTAACGATACTATACAACGTCATTTGTTCGCCGGCGGAACCGCCGCCAAAGTTTTTTTGGAATTCTTGAGAGAGATCAATCGCCGCAATACCATCGGTACTTATTGACGCGTTGAGAAGAATAGTACCCTCAGGGAGTGGTTTTTCCAACCCGGAAGGGGGAACTGCTAGTTCTTTGAAGATTGCTTTGATTACTTCCTGATTAGTTACTTCAACCGTGCGATTCGCTGCTATCAAACCTGTGGCCTGCAGATTTGGATAATATAGGGTTAACTTAAGAGATTGCGGAGTGGATTCAGAGGGTGTTACCACTGGAGAAGTTGGTGCAGGTGCAGTTGTGTTATCGGGTGATTTGATTGTTTGTGTTCGAGTTGAATTACAGCCAATCAAAAAGGCGCCAGTAAGTAACAGACAGATTGATAAAATCAGCGAAATAAAAGATCGTTTATTCATAAAATATCTACCTTCCTCATAAAGTTCTTTATTTGTACTCTTCAGAACCTGAGTTGGATTTTTTGATTAGATCTATACTATCATGCTTTTCAAGTATGGAAAAGGGTGGCTCGGGGACCACAATTTGCACTAAGTAGACCAATGGTAAAAGTAAGAATAAATAATTGTCGAAGTAAGCAGGTATTCTTTTTGAAAAAGGAGAATTAGGTATACTTAGTTAGTGCTCCATGCCCCTAATAAAATCTGACAACTTGAATTAAAGAACTAAAAAGAGGATTTTGTGAATTCTCGGCGAAGAATTGTATAAGACAAGGGTTGACAAACTATATTAATTGTGGCTGAGAATTGAAAGGCGAGAAACGTGAACAATCGGCTTCATGAAGAGTTTATACCAGAAGAGATTATCGAGGAAGTGCGATTGCGCACAGATATCATTGAGGTAATATCTGAATATGTCAGTCTCCAGCGCAAGGGGAACAACTATTGGGGTATTTGTCCGTTTCACTCGGAAAAGACACCAAGTTTTTCAGTGTCCGCCGAGAAACAAATGTTTTATTGTTTTGGGTGTAACTCTGGAGGAAATGCTTTTTCATTTGTTATGAAGAAGGAAAACTGGTCTTTTGTGGAAAGTGTTCAGAATTTTGCTAGCCGATATGGAGTAGCGCTTCCTGAAAAATCACTCTCTCCGCAGGAACGAGAAGAAAATCGACTTCGTCGAAGGTGGGAAGAAATTCATGAATGGGCTACCAGTTATTATCAGGACATTTTAGTAAGGTTGCCAGAAGGAGAACCCGGACGAGTTTACTTTGCTAAACGTGAGGTCGATCTGGATACGATCAACCGCTTTCGGCTTGGTTATGCTCCGGAACGCTGGGATGGCTTAATAACTTACATGCAGGAACGAGGGGTTCAGCCACATGAATTGGTAGGAGCAGGGCTGGCCTTAGAAAAAGTGACATCTGGTAAAGTAAGCCGGTACTATGATCGTTTCCGCAATCGCGTACTCTTTAGTATACTTGATCGGCGCTACCATACTATTGCCTTCGGGGGGCGGGTTCTGGATGATTCACTGCCTAAGTATCTGAATTCTCCTGAGAGCACGTTCTATAATAAAGGCCATCATCTCTATGGGATGCATCGTGCGCACCAAGGAATTCGTGAAGAAGGTTACGCTCTATTAGTTGAGGGTTATATGGATGTCATTGCGCTGCAAAATGCTGGGTTCCCGAATGCGGTGGCCTCTCTAGGTACTGCGTTAACACGGAATCAGGCGACTCTATTAAAGCGGTATGCACAACGCGTTGTACTTCTCTATGATTCGGATGAGGCAGGTGTTCAAGCTGCTTTAAGAGGGGGAGAAATCCTCTGTGATGTCGGGATCCGAGTGGATGTTTTAACCTTAAGTGGAGCCAAAGATCCGGACGAATTTTTAAAGAGCTATGGCTTGGAAGAGTTTAAACGATCATTAAGCCGGGCGTTAACTTATGTAGAATTCAAATATCGGACATTTGTCCAGAACAAGCTTCCACAGACTATTCCTGAAAAAGCTGAAATAGTGATGAAATTAGCTCCAGACATTCTTAGAGTGAACAGTCCGGTTGAACGAGAAGGGTATGAACGCTTTTTAAGTCTGGAACTTGGCCTTACTTTGGAAGCTGTGCAGCGTGAGATTGTAAGTCAGGAACCGAAAAAAGCTAAAAAGGAGCGAGAACACGAATATTCTCAACAAAAACAGGTTAGTTCTGGGAAAAATAGAGATAATATTAAGGGTACCATTATAGGTAAGGGTAATATCGAACAGCCCCAACCGACTGTCTATTTAGCGGGTTATCGCGCAGAGCGAATGCTTTTACGATTGCTCTTAGAAAATAAGGCTCATTTGCCGAGAATTAAGGAAAGACTAGGAGAATCCTTTTGGAAACTTCCGGCACACCAGCAAATTTTTAAGTATCTCAACCAGGATGGCGTATTGCCCGCGCATAGCGACGAAACGGTTCAAAGCTGTTTGGCTAGCCTGCTCTTGGAAGAGTTAGATATATCTCAAACTGAGCGGCTTTTAGAGGATTGCATAAAGGGCATTCTTTCAACGCAAGTAGTGGAAAGAGTGGAAGATCTTCAAGCGCGCATGGCAACTTTAGAAAAATCCGGTGACATGGCAGGGGCTATGGCTCTGTTGAAAGAGATAGGAGAGCGGTTGAAACGTGGCGAATAGTAAGGTCGTAGGCACCCAAAAGAATGATCCGAAGAAAGGTGGGGGACAGGTGAACGATGAACAAAAAATGGACAACGTCCAAGCCCTCATTCAGAAAGGCAAAAAGAAGGGTTCCATAACCTATCGAGAGATTATGGATGCTCTCCAAGGGATTGAGCTTTCTGCGGATCAGATAGATGATATCTATCAACAACTTGGTCGGATGGGAATAGATGTGGTGCCAGAGCCTGGAGAAGTTGAACTCGAAATCATGAAAAAGGGCAAAGATGACGATGACGATGATATCGTAGAGGATCCTGAGGATGAGGTCGAAGAAGAAGCTGAAGTGGATCTTTCCGTTCCTGAAGGAGTGGGAATTGATGATCCAGTTCGCATGTACCTCAAAGAAATTGGACGAGTTCCTCTACTATCAGCGGATGAAGAAATCGAACTGGCAAAGCGGATGGAGGAAGGCGACGAGGAGGCAAAGCGGCGACTAGCCGAAGCCAATTTGCGTCTAGTGGTCAGTATTGCCAAACGGTATGTAGGACGAGGTATGCTTTTCCTAGATTTAATTCAAGAAGGTAATCTGGGGCTGATTAAGGCTGTCGAGAAGTTTGATTATATCAAAGGGTTTAAGTTTAGTACGTATGCTACATGGTGGATCCGCCAAGCGATTACTCGTGCCATAGCCGACCAGGCCCGGACGATACGGATTCCTGTGCATATGGTAGAAACCATAAACAAATTGATCCGAGTTTCGAGGCAACTCTTGCAGGAATTGGGAAGAGAACCAGCTCCTGAAGAAATCGCTAAAGTGATGGATATTCCCGTTGAACGAGTACGAGAAATTATGAAAATTGCCCAAGAACCCGTTTCTTTAGAGACCCCGATTGGGGAAGAGGAAGACTCTCATCTGGGAGATTTTATCCCTGATGATGATGCACCAGCCCCGGCGGAGGCAGCATCCTTCATTCTTTTAAAAGAGCAATTGGAAGAAGTTCTGGAAACATTAACCCCACGTGAAGAAAAAGTTCTCAGATTGCGCTTTGGACTTGATGACGGGCGGACGAGGACATTGGAAGAAGTGGGACAGGAATTCGGTGTCACCCGTGAACGAATTCGTCAGATTGAGGCTAAGGCATTGCGGAAATTGCGCCATCCAAGTCGCAGTAAAAAGCTAAAGGATTATTTAGAATAAGTGACCCTGAACTTGTTCAGAGGCCCGTCCCAATAGGAACACTTCGCGGCGAAGGGCAGACTCTATCCCACCTAGAACCACCCCCCACATACAAAATGGGGGGTCCTGAAAACTGGATCGATCCCAGAGGATAAAATTTCTAATAAAGATAATCACAAAAAGACTTGACTACAGCGGGCGAATTACGTATAATAACCCGTGCAAGAGATTCCTCGATAGCTCAATGGTGGAGCAACCGGCTGTTAACCGGTAGGTTGTAGGTTCGAGTCCTACTCGGGGAGCCATTACTTTTTTATCTTATTACGGGCCCATAGCTCAGCGGTAGAGCCCCCCGCTCATAACGGGTTGGTCCTAGGTTCGAATCCTAGTGGGCCCACCATTTCGAAGTTCGAAGTTCGAAACGGTGGAAAAGATAACAAACATACGTAACTTAGTTCTTGTTCGTACAGTTTATCGAATAACGAACAACGAATATCGATTTGGGCGATTAGCTCAGCGGTAGAGCGCATCCTTCACACGGATGAGGTCACTGGTTCGAGACCAGTATCGCCCACCAGTGAAATAGATATAGAAATTAGGTAAACAAGCCTACAGTCTTGGTATGAGCAGATTTGTGGATAGTGGAAAATTGTGAGGCTGAACGACAAAACTGTTAAATACCCACTAATACCCGTAAGAATCACTAAGTAGTCGGTCAAAATTCGGTCAGGCGGTCATAAGAAAAATACAGATACCTCATTGATGAGTTCAATGAGGTATTTTATTATTGAATGGATATTTTTTAGCTTTGACATATAGATCCATAATAGTTGAGACATTTATGAAATTACTACCTTTACACTTAGAGGCCCAAAATGGGCTCTAAGTTGTTTGAAAGGATACAATTCTAAAATTCCCTTACCACTAACCATCCTTTTAGTTTATACGTGTTCAATATTTTACGTTCATACAATTTATCATTATCTAAGCGTTTGCATTATTACACTAAATGTAATATTATGTTACATATAGTGTAATAATAAGGAGTGGAGACATGCCGAGCAGATTATTTCCATTGGGTGGACCCGTATCGGAAAAGGATATCGTTGATCGTGAGGATTTCTTACTTTCCCTTGGAATTCGATTAATAGAAGGGCAGAGTATCATGTTGGCTGGCCCGCGTCGAATTGGTAAAACGTCTTTGGCGTTAGAGGTTTTAAGGAGACTTAAAACAAAGGATAGTTATGTTGCGTTTATTGACCTATTTCGATATAACACAAAAAAACAACTTTCCCTTGCAATTATAGATGCTTGTTTAGAAAATCGTAGTGGTATTAGTAAAACAACGGCAGCTTTAAAAGATGGCCTAAAAAGAATAGCTAGCGGGGCAAGGCTAACTGCTAAGATCCAGGATCTTGAATTTGAGGTTGGGTTGCCGGGCGAAGGTAGAGATGATGATGAGTTATTTAACTACGCTCTTCGCCTACCTGAGATTCTTGCAAAAAAGGACAAAAAGCAGATCGTGGTGGTTTTCGATGAATTCCAAGAGGTCATTCGCATAGCTGGTGAGGATACACTTAAGGTTATGCGCTCTTATTTTCAGAGACAAGAGGGTGTTTCCTATTTATTTCTTGGTTCAAAAGAGGGCATGATGAATACTATCTTCGGCGATAAGAGGCAGGCCTTTTATCGATTTGCTACAATATTGCCTATTCCACCTATCCCTACGGATGCTTGGAAGGAGTACCTTTCCTCCAAATATTTAGAGAAAAGAATCGCCGTTAATGAGAGGACAATCCTTGAAATCTTAGATTTAAGTGGTGGTCATCCGCAAGACACAATGCTTTTATGTTCTGAGATTTACTACGCACTTATAGAAGCTGGGGAAGCGACATTAACGTTGGATTTTGTAAGAACAGGATATACCCGGGCGCTTTTAACGTTGTCCCCTGTTTTTGATGAACTCTTAGATGAATTGGGGAAAGTCGCTAATGTCCGTCATGTGCTGATTGGTATTGCAAAAGGGTTACGCATTTATTCGGGGCTGAGCGGTAATCCAAATGAGATAAAGCGAGCTGTAGATACACTGGTTTCAAGAGCAGTTATCGAAAAATCTAGCCGTGGCAGTTATAATTTTGTGGAACCGATGTTAAAACATTATCTAATCGAAAAGATTGATGTTTATTAAACGTAGAAGGGATTTATGCAAGTACTGCTTTATTTTTATCCTTTAATAAGTAATTTTGCTCATGGCCCGAGTCCGTAATCTAGGCATGACATGAGTATAAATCTTACCAGTTGTCGCGAACGTTTTTTTGACCAAGGAGCTCTGAGACTGTTTTTAAATCAACGCCCTGCTAGATAACATCTAGTTGTTTATCTAGTAAATAAGATGGAAAAACAGGTTGTCGCAAACAATTGGCTGAAAAGATGTTGTATTCAATTTGTGGTCTTTTCTATACTCACCTTGGTCTGTGCGGGGAGTTATTTCAAATTAGGTCAAATATAAGGACCAATGTCCTATTCCAAGAATTCAAGTTAATGATATTATTAAGCATGACCTATATCAAAGATAGATTAAGTATCTTATAGCTAAATGATTAACACTTTACTTAGCTCTCCTCCTTTTTCTATACCCCTCCTAGTGAGGGGATTTTTATATTTATGACCCATAAAATTTCTATTGCATTTACAGGGCAAAATGTGGTAGTATTCTAGTACGGAAATAATGAAACACAGTTTTAATATGTGAAACATGATTAGATATTAATCAGCCAACCATATCTAATCGTTTAATAAATCATTTATCTCCTCCGATAATTAAGAGACAGTCAGCTAAAACCTTTAGAGAGTAATGCACCAGCAGAGAAAACTTTACCGTAACTGTGAAACTTAATTTCACTATATAAAACGAAAATGATTTTTAGTCGTTTTGTTACGGTTTCTATTTAATAAAGTTAACCTATGAGAAATGCAAAAGAAGTAAAGGAGGAAGATTGGTATGGCACTTTGGGGAGTCGAAAAGGTAGAGGAACAGGGTTGGGGAGAAGTAAAAGCTGAAACAAAGAGAATGACAGGAGCCCAATTTATCGTGACATTTTTGGCTCGCAAGGGAGTGACTCAGATTTATGGTATTCCAGGGGCTGCCATTCTGCCTTTTTACGACGAGGTATTTGAGCGCCACGATATGCGCTCGATTAATGTCCGTCATGAGCAAACCGCAATTTTTATGGCAGACGGTTATGCAAGATCGACGGGTAAAGTGGGGGTTTGCGCAGCTACCTCTGGTCCAGGTGCAACCAATTTTCTGACAGGACTCTATAGCGCCTATGGAGATTCTATTCCATTACTAGCAATCACGGGCCAAGTTCCTACTAACTTACTGGGAACCGATGCGTTTCAAGAAGCGCCGATTGTGGAAATGGCTGCGCCAGTCACTAAGGCAGCGTACTTGGTCAAGAAGACGTCTGAGTTGCCTAAGGTGATGCAAGAGGCATGGAAATTGGCGACGCAAGGTAGAAAAGGCCCGGTCTTAATCGATCTTCCCATTGACGTCCAAAAAGGAAGTATAATAATTAATGTCGAAGATTATTTGAATGAAGAGACCGATAGTCGCATAATGGAAGTAACCCATAGCCAATTAGAACAGGCTTTAACAATGATTCAAGAAGCTGAGAGACCGGTAATTATGGTTGGAGGAGGAGTTGTTTTAGGAGACGCCTCAGAAGAACTTTTAGCTCTGGCTGAATTACTCGAGATTCCTGTCGTTTCCACGCTCATGGGGAAGGATGGGTTTCCAAATTATCATAGGCTCTATGCAGGAATGGTGGGGACCATGTGTCAGACTCCGCTAGGTAATAAAACCCTTCTGGGTTCCGATCTTATCCTGAATCTAGGGGGAAGGTTCGACAGTCGGAGTACAGGAGCCATGGCGGTTTTTAAAAAGGACCGTAAAGTGATTCACGTCAATATCGATAAAACAGAACTATCACGCAATGTACCTGCGGAACTGGAGATTGTTTCAGATGTGAAAGATTTTTTACGGCAATTCAACCATCAGATTCGCAGAAGTGCGTACAAGCCTAAAACTGAGGCCCAGGAAAGGGTTCAAATTCTTCAAGAAGATAGGATAAAGCTTGCTCGTCAAACGGACTTCGAGACGCGACCCTTGAAACCTCAGCAGGCTATCATTGAAGTCAGAAAAGGTCTGCACAGGAATGCAATTGTAACCTTGGATTGTGGGTTGAGCCAAATCTGGGCTACTCAATTATTTGAGGCCTACGAACCTCGGACGTTTTTAATCACAGGACGAGCAGGCACCATGGGGTGGGGGTTAGGGGCAGCTATGGGAGCCCAGCTCGCTTATCCTCAACGTCAAGTTGTCAATTTATTGGGGGATGCGAGCTTGGGGATGTCGCTACAAGACTTAGCTACTGCCGCAAAACATAATATTCCTGTGGTGGTCGTTGTCTTAAACAATTCACTTTTTGGTCTGATTCGACAGCAGCAAAACCTGCTTTTCAACCGCAGATGGATTTCCACGGAATTGGACTACGAAAACACAGTGCAAGGGCATCAAAGAGGCTTAGACTTTGTCGCTACGGCCAAAGGAATGGGTGTAGAAGCTGAACTAATAGACAAGCCTGAAGAGATCACTGAAGCTCTAGCGCGTGCGTTTAGCATCAATCGCCCTTATCTAATTGAGATCTTGGTTGATCCGGATGCACAATGTTCAGTTTCTCTGGATGGAACTATTAGTGGAGTTAAGGAACTTAATTAAGAGGTATAAGTAGATAAAATAGTCAGCAGAAAGGAAGATCACTTATGGGTACAGATCTTAAGAATTTCGTCGCAAATCTTTCATTCCTATTTACAGAGTTGCCTTTTATGGAGCGGTTTAGGGCCGCGAAAGCGGCAGGCTTTGCAAAGGTAGAGTTTATGTTTCCCTACGATTATGACCTTGAGGAGATAAAATCACAGCTTAATAGCTTAGAGTTAAAGCTCGTTTTATTTAACCTTCCGGCAGGGGATTGGGGAAATGGGGAGAGAGGAATCGCGGTTAAGCCAGAACGGAAGAACGAGTTTCGTGCAGGAGTAGGGCAAGCGATCGTGGCGGCTCAAAAACTTGGTGTGACACAGGTGAACTGTTTAGTTGGCAAAGGAGATCCTGAGTTGGATGAGTCGGTATTACGGTCGACCATGGTGGAAAACATCTCTTATGCGGCAAAGAAACTTGAGGAGCATGGTTTGCGCTTGATGATTGAACCTATTAATCATTATGATATTCCTGGGTTCTTCCTCAATACCACGGATCAAGTTTTAAAACTCATCGCAGAAATCAATCGTCCAAATGTCTTTTTACAGTGGGACATTTACCATGCGAGTCGTGAAAACGAAGATCTCTGGAAAACCCTCAGTAATTCCATAGCTCAGATCGGCCACATTCAGATTGCGGATCAGCCAGGAAGACACCAACCGGGTACGGGTGAGATCGCTTTCCAGAGATTATTGACAGAGCTTAAGAAAGCAGGGTATTCGCAGGAGATTGCCTTGGAATATGTTCCTGGCCCTGATACAGAAACATCCTTAAGGTGGGTTAAAAATTATAGCTTATAGAAAAATAGAAAGGTGTGATCTGAGTTGAGTAAGATTGGTTTTATCGGTTTAGGAATCATGGGGAAGCCTATGAGCCGAAATCTTATAAAAGCAGGTTATGAGGTTGTTGTGTATAACCGAAGCACAAAGGCAATTCAAGAGATTGTGGAAGCGGGGGCAAAGGCAGGAGTTTCCCCTAAGGATGTTGCTGAACAGTGTGAAATAATTATTACCATGCTTCCCAATTCCCCTCAAGTCCGTGAAGTAATTCTTGGACCTAATGGGGTTCTAGAAGGGATTCATCCTGGTTCTATAGTGATTGACATGAGTTCTATTGCTCCCATTGTCAGTCGAGAGATAGCTGAAGTCCTTGCCGGAAAATCCGTGCGTTTTCTGGATGCGCCAGTGAGTGGGGGAGAGCCCAAAGCGATTGAGGGGACCCTTTCTATTATGGTAGGCGGGATGTTAGCTGATTTTGAAGAATGCTATCCGATCTTTCAAGCTATGGGCTCGTCCGCATTACTTTGCGGAGATGTCGGTGCAGGAAATGTAACAAAATTGGCAAATCAGATTATCGTAGCGGTAAATATTGCCGCAGTATCCGAAGCCTTAGTACTAGCGACCAAAGCAGGGGTTAATCCTGAAGCTGTTTATAAAGCTATTCGTGGGGGATTAGCAGGCAGTACTGTTTTAGATGCCAAAGCGCCCTTGATGATCGAGCGTCGCTTTGATCCGGGGTTCAGAATTGGGTTGCATATTAAGGATTTAAACAATGTTTTAGAAACGGGTCATGAAATCGGTTCTCCGTTGCCCTTAACGGCGTCTGTAATGGAAATGATGCAAGTGCTCAAGGCTCAAGGCTTAGAACAGGCGGATCATGGAGCTCTCGTTCAGTATTACGAAAAACTGGCCCAAAGCGAAGTTAGTAGAGGATAGTAACGAAAGAGATACGGATGGGACAAGGGGAGGATCCGTCAGATAACTTTCAAAATTTAAAGGTGGATGGATTGACAATAATAATCTATCCGCCTTTTCTTGTGCGCCGAGAAGCACTTTGCCTGACAGAGTGTTATAATAAGAACGACCTATTCTACATAATTTTGAGTTTTGTTTTTCTCACACTAGGGTTCCATTTATGCAATTAAGGGCATAATAGTTTTTAATAAGTAGTTATTATTAAAGAGGTGAATTATGACAATATCCGTCACTCTAGGTCCACGTTTGCAAACTGTTGCATCCTTTGTGCCAGTGGGTGCAGAGCTGGGAGACATCGGGACTGATCATGCCTATTTACCCATAGCACTCTACGAGACACTGCAAATATCAAAGGCTATCGCTGTGGATGTCCATGAAGGGCCATACCTATCCGCGTTGAATGCTGTTAAAGGCCGGAACTTAGAGGCTTACATAGATGTGAGGTTTGGTGATGGTTTAATGCCACTTGAGTCAGGGGAAATCAATGCCCTTACCCTTGCGGGAATGGGTGGCAGAACCATGTTGGAGATTCTATCTGCCCGTCCAGACGTTTTAGCTTCCGTGACTGATCTCATCTTACAACCGCAAGGGGCAGAGGGACCGTTACGGTTAGCGCTGTTGAATAGTGGCTGGCGGCTTAAGGAAGAGCGGTTGGTGAAAGAAGAGGATCGAATCTATGTGGTCATAGCCCTTGCTAAGGAAGAAGGATGGGACATTGTCCAACTACAAGAAAATGTGAGTGTTTGGAGTCTGCGGTTGCACCCGCTTCAGGAGAAGTTCGGTATCCAGACATTTGAATTCCAAGACTTAGTGTCCAGACTTGTGTGGCATTTCGGACCCCTCGTCCTAGAAGAACGAACGGAACTCTTGAGGGATCATCTCAACGACTATTGCGGCATGCTTCTGAGGCGGATCGAGCAAATGAAGAAATCCAAGAGCATAGAAATTGTCACAAAAATCAGAGAGGTCTGCAATGAATTGACGTTAGTGGAGGGACTAAGGATATGGCAGTAACGATTGGATTAGTGGCTCAACTAATTGAAAAGATCGCTCCCAAATCTTGGGCTGAGGAGTGGGATAATGTCGGGTTATTGGTTGGAAGCGGATCAAAGCCCATTGAGCGCATATTGATTTCTTTAGACGGAACCTTGGCAGTGGTCGAGGAAGCAAAGGATTTTGGCGCCCAACTTATCGTGGCCCATCACCCCATAATTTTCCGTCCTCTGAAAAACTTAAGATCTGATAACACAGGAGCACAAGTCCCTCTTGGACTTTTGCAACATGAGATTGGTTATTATGCTGCTCACACGAATTTGGATCAATCAGTATTCTCTTCGAGCCGCGTCTTAGGGGAGATCCTAGGACTTGAAAAAATGGAACTATTGGAGGGCGAAGAACGAGGGTACGGTGTAATCGGCTATTTACCACATCGTGAGAAATTAGAAATTCTGTGGAAGAGGTTTTTAGATAAGTTGACCAAGTCAGAGGTATATGCACAGGACTATGAGTTATCTGGAGTTCGCTTAGCCGGATCACTAGAGCAAGATGTGCGAAAAGTCGCCATTGTCAATGGCAGTGGGGGGCGATTCGTCTCTAATGCGTTGTTTAAAGGAGCGGATCTCCTTATAACGGGAGATGTTGACCATCATTCCGCTCTCGATGCACTGGAAGGAGGTATGGCTGTCGGAGATCTTGGGCATTTCCTAAGCGAAGCGCCCATGCTGAAAAAGCTGTATCACTATTTGTCTGCCGAAAAATCTCTGCAAGGAATAGAGATTAAAGTGAGTTCAATCAATCGCTCGCCATGGCTTGGCTAAAGGGATGGTCATTGTTTAGTAATAAATTTTGACTATTGCAACATTACGAAAGTAAATATTACCACTTGACAGCCATTGTGAAATATATTACTATAATATTGCAAGGAATAGTCTGATAATAGAGTCTTTTCAATGAAATATCCGAGGCTTATTTAGACGAATTACTGATTCCCCGATAGAAAACATTTGAAAGGAGAATGAATTATGAACCGCACAGAAATCCTACGTGTTCAACGTGAAAAGGTATTAATCAACATTTCAGAAGACGGTGCTAATCGTACTAAATGGTTGATCGAACTGATGGACATTGATGATGAAATGGAAGAAATGGAAGAGAAAAAGACTAATGTTAATTAATCCAATACTCTCCATTTGACCAAAACAAAGTTTTCTAGTAAGATAACTAAGCGAAGCCAACCAGATGATCGCGGAGGTAAGGACCCAAAGGTCGCCTCTGAGGAAAGTCCGAGCTCCATAGGGCAAGGTGCTGGGTAACACCCAGTGGGGGAGACCCCAAGGAAAGTGCAACAGAGAGATACCGCCGATAACGGAGGTCAGTTGTCAGAGGCCAGAGGTTAGAATAAGTTTGTTCTAATCCGACTTCCGGCTTCTGACGACTGACCTCCGAGTAGGTAAGGGTGGAAAGGCGAGGTAAGAGCTCACCGGCAGTCAGGCGACTGGCTGGCCATGTAAACCCC
>DOPS01000292.1:0-21578 GCA_003512645.1 Desulfosporosinus sp. | reverse complement strand
AAGAGCAGGCTCAAGTCACGCCCCTGCCAAATAATCCTCAGGATATCAAACTAGAATATCTAACCGTCAAAAAAATCGACAAACCAAGAAGCAGCCCAAAAGCAAGCTATTACAAATACAGCGTTATTTATCAGCTTTCAGTCTGTAACACCCATAATCAGCTTGAATCTGCAACATGCTAACCCCTTCCCTCCATCTGCTTTCACAGACTTCTACGGTACTATGGGTTAGTCGGACTTCCTATAATGCGTTTGCTCATCTTGCTCGTTTCCTTACTTGACTTTGCATACTGGTTTCCCAGACACCATAGGACCTCAGCTGTTCTATTAACATACTTATCATCAAACTCGCCAAGCCCTCTGACCCCGGAAGAACTCTACAAATCTCACCGTTGCGATTTGCATAATGTTGTCTGCTACCGTAAAGACAGTATCGACCCCTTCATTTAGATAATAATTTCGTGGCTCAATTGCTTCACTTTCGTTTCGGCTCGTTTGCTCCCCGCCCTACGCTTAAACCTAATGTTACCATTTCGGCTCCAAGGACTAGGTACAGGCTACTGGTTAGGTATTACCTGATAGGATTTTCCTACTGTATGTTAATAGCTTACTAATGAAAATAGAATTGCTTCCATTTTCAAGAGGAAACATCGCGCATTTGCGTGCTGCTTCGCAGCTCGCTCCTTTGTAATATTATACCATAAATTACCTTCTATCTCAACTACGTTTCTCACCTGAAAGACACGGGGAAGGTTCTTCCGTCAATATAGACGAATCTTTCGTCTCCTGTTGCGTTATCGCAATAATTAGGTTCACCTTTGCTTTGTCCACCCATCATTGTATAATATTAAAAGGCTAAACTAGAGAAGTATGAGGTGGCCTTTTTTGTTAATCTTACTAACGATTTTCAACTCAATGCTCATGGTGACGGGTCAAACCCTTTGGAAATTAGGGGCATCAGGAAAAGAGATTCATAGTCTCGGTCAACTCCTCCGCCTTTTTCTAAGCCCCTATGTGATTGCCGGCCTCACGGTGTACGCCTTTGCGTCCGTTCTTTGGATTTATATTCTAAATAAAGGTGAGCTAAGCTATGTTTACCCCATTCAGAGTACGGCCTTTATTTTTGCCCTTATTATAGGTACAACAATTTTTAAAGAACACCTGACGCCCACAAAGGTCATCGGGGTCTTAGTGATTTGCCTGGGTGTTATTATTATCACACGGAAGTAGGAATTATAATGTGGAAAGCTGTTCAGTATTTACCGGAAAATCTACAGGAAACCATCGCAATGACACGAGAGTATTACGGGGAATCCTGGATTTCTGACATCGGATACTTGAAATGGCAGTATGAAGCCAACCCTGCCGGACCGGCGATGATCCAATTAGCCCGAGATGTGGAAACGGGTCAGTTGGCCGGTCAATATGTAGTGATTCCGATGCGTTTTAAAGCGTTTGATCAAACGGTGAACGGAATCCTCTCCCTAAACACCCTCACTCGCCAAATCTATACCGGACAAGGAATTTTCACTGGTTTAGCCAAAACCGCTTATCGCGAGTGTGCTGAGCAAGGATCGGACTTTTGCTATGGGTTTCCCAATCCGAATTCCTACCCTGGATTTACGAAAAAGCTGGGGTTTACGGACATAGGTTGCGTCCCTTTGTTACTCCGTCCCTTGAACCTTAGAGCCTTGATCAAAGACAAAGTCGGGTCCGCGCTGCTTGCTTCTTTCACCCTTCCCTTCCAGCCTTTTTATAAGGTCAAAGAACGCTCAGATGAGCGCTATGAGGTCTATCCGCTCACTGCCTTCAATCTCACTGAAATGAATGTTTTCTGGGCTAAAATACAAGACAAATACCCCATCATCGGAATCCGCGATGCAGACTATATCCGTTGGCGCTATTTTGAAAATCCCTATCGGGACTATCAGCTTTACGGAATTCGCAAAAAAAATGGTTCTGAGCTTATCGGTTATATAGTAGGACGAACCACCGAAGTGGAGGGTTTGTCTTCTGGTATGATCGTCGACTTCCTGATCGATCCGTGCGTTCCTGATGCAGGAACGCTTCTCATCAATCGTCTCCTACGTTTCTTTGTCGATAACAACATGGATATGGCAGGGTCGCTCATGATGCCCCACACGGAAGAATCTCGCCTTCTCAAAGGAAATGGCTTTTTCACCTGTCCTAAAGCCTTGGAGCCACAACCGTTCCCGGTAATTTACCGCAGGCTGCGCCTCCAAGGGGGAGGCGTAGGGAGCCATGAGAAAGAGGACCATGGAGATGGTGTCCAAGACCCTTTCCTTCAACGAAATCACTGGTTCTTAACTATGGGTGATTACGATGCTATTTAACAAGTGAACTCGTTCAGCTAAAGCTGAACATTGAGACGCCGGTGACGATAGTCTCCGGTACGATAGTCTCCAGTGGAGATTATCGCCGAAGCCATGACGTGATCCCTAAAGAAATACCTACCGGCATAAGATAGATTATCGCCAAAAGCGCACAGCCCTTAATGAATAGGTCGCGCTGAATGATGGGTTTCACCGAGCCGCCTATTCTCCACAGGAAGACTTCATGGCGAAGGATAGACTAATGTTAAGGGCTAGTCCCAAAGGAACACTTTCGCCCATTGGAAATCTACCTCTACCAAAGCAGGATATGAAACACCAATTTTTATAGAAGGATTCTTAGACCCAGATAAATCTATAATTCATTATTTTTTCAGAGAAATAATATTTAGGTTATCTATTAGCCTCATCTGTACGAAAGCAGGGTTAAGCTATGAAGAATATACTAACCGTCGACTTAGAAGAGTGGTTTCATGCTAACTATGACGATAACGTTTTCGATGCCCAAAAAACCTACGAAGTACGTATCGTTCAAAATACGGAGCGTCTTCTAACTCTATTTGCCGAACATAAAGCTAAAGCTACCTTCTTCGTGTTAGGCTACGTTGCTGAAAAGCACCCCCAACTGATTCAAGATATAGCAGCAGCTGGACACGAGATTGCCTCCCACGGATATGCTCATCAACTTATTTACGAACAATCACCGAGTACGTTTAGAGAAGATGTCAGCCAAGCGAAGAAACGCGTTGAAGATATCATCGGCAAGACCGTCAAAGGATACCGTGCACCATCTTGGTCCATCACGACAAAATCCCTCTGGGCCTGGGACATTTTAGAAGACCTAGGGTTCGTCTACGACGCAAGCGTCTTTCCGATCGAAACATACCTCTATGGTTTACCTTCCTCACCCCGTTTTAATTATCACCCTACATCCAACGGTAAGACACTCAACCTCCTAGAGGTACCTTCCTCGACGGTTCGAATTTTCAATAAGAATATCCCTTTTGCTGGTGGCTTTTATTTCCGAGTCCTTCCCTATCCTCTGATTGCACAGTGCATAAAAACAGTCAATAAAGAGGGACAACCAGCTATCGTCTACCTCCACCCCCGCGAGATCGACCCTGAGCAACCTCGGCTCACCCTCAGCAGAAAAGAAGGCCTCATCCATTATTACGGAGTTAAGGGGTGCGAGCAGAAGTTGATACGCATTTTGAAAAAGTTTGAGTTTACTTCGATTGAAGGGTATTTTGGACTATGAACAAGCTAAGCCATTGAAATTCTAGGAGAGGTAGAATTTGAGCCAAGGGCATGCGAATGCTTCTCTCAAAACCTGCCACCTTGAATATTATTAGAAAATAATATTCAATAAAATGGTTTCAATCTATGAGAACATTACAAAGTCGTCTATACAATATGAAACGAGATCAAAGGGTTTACCGCCTCGATCTCGTTTCTTTTTTAAAGGAATTCTTCATTCCTTACTATTTTCGTCTACTCCTATAAGAACTTCCATATAAATTTTTTCAGAAATTCTGTAGTTATTTTCAATTAACTTATCCAAACAAACTTTCAAACTTTCAATTTTACCGTTGAGTTTAGCGAGTTTCAAAAAGCCAATTAATCCAGTCGGTTCAAGAAGCATCGCTTCGGCTAGACCTCGTGCAGCTTTATCGTCAATTAGAATATATTGCGCATTCAATTCCCTAGCTGCCACTATTACTTCTAATTCGCCTCTATTCAATTTACCAATATAGCGATTGATCAGTAGCTCTTCTTTAACGGAATAAATCTTAATATAACCTCGTTTGACAGCCGTTTCTAATTCTTCTTTACCTAGCCGATTCTGCCCCTCTTGGACTACCTCTGTATAAACTGCTTGCGTTACTATTACCTGGTCAAAAAGGTCCCATAAAAGATGTACTAATCCTAAAGAGGCAAGACCAATGACCGGACTAGAATTACAAATCACTAATTCTAATTTTCTGGTCATTTTTTAAAATCCATTTCTTTCAACATTTTTTTGATTGCCCGTTCATCTTGGTACAAATGCTCTTCTGAATATTCTCCCCACGGAAGCCCTTGTTCTTTTAACATGTCCATAAAATCTACTAGTGTTTCACCCGAGAGCTCTGCCGCCTTTTCCAAGGAAACTGTTTTTTGAGCAAACAGATTAATTGCAAAAGCTACTCTGACTTTTTTGTTGATAGAATTCCCATTAATCTTATCCAAAAATGGTAGTAATTCTTCAGGTAATTGTAATTGAAAGGTTGATTGATTTGACATGATTATCAACTCCACAATTTAAAATACTTTTTATCAATTATAACACAAATACAATTGTATTACTTATTATTTGTAAATTTTTGTAAATATAATTGCTTTCCCTCAACTGTATTTTGGGGTGCTGAACAGCATCTAGTACGCATCTTGAAAAAGCTCGAGTTTACTTTAATTGAGGGGAATTTCACTATAGAAAATAAGAAACGAGATCGTAGAGTTTACGATCTCATTACAAGTCTGAAAGCGTTTTCATCTTATAGATTTAAGCTTTACAATGTCACCCCAATTATTCGCTGTAATTAGTTCAATATTTGATAGGCTTTTTCCAAAGGCTTTAATTTCTCCACTTATCTCCGCTATATCAAACGACATCTTATCGTGTTCTGCTTTATTGACTTGTGTTAAATGTTCTAACGCCATTAATATCTGTGTATTTTCGTTAATCTGATTCCTTTGATAGTCTACTTTTTCTGATAATGTATTAATTTGATTACCTCGACTGTCTACCTTTTCTGATAAAGTAGTAATTTGATTTGATAGGGAATCGAATTTGTGATTAAAATCGCTTTTTAAACATTCTAGTGCCTGAAGGATTTTATCTTCCATTCCTATCACTTTCTTTCTATGCTTAATCATATGTTCCATTATATCATAGCACTTCGATAAAATCATTGTGGATTTATATTATCTGCCGAAGACTTGCTTCAAATCGATTATAATGTCCGTGAACAACTTGCACGAGATCGAAGGGATTACCACCTTCGATCTCGTATTTGATTCACATCCGCCCTCAGCCTAAGGAGCGCCTTTCTACTTCTACACGCGACAACCTTCTCCAGAAACCCTACCCAGAAGGAGCGCTTTTCTGCTAAGCGGATGCTTTAGTGCAGCCGCTATCCAAACGAGCGCCCGACGGTTCGCACCCCGTCAGCGCGCCGCAGGTTCACATGCATCCAGCCCTGAGGTTCGGACGCGCTCGCGAACCGTCCAGCTCGTCAGCGGCGTAACGTGCAGACGCGTGCAGAAAAGCGCTCCTCCCCCCGTCGTCGGCGTGTACAAAAAGCTCCCCTAATCATCCCAAATCCTACTCATCATCGAGTTAAGAATAATCGCCAAACTCACCTTAAACATATAATACCCGCTCTTAAACGGCGTAATCGACGAACTCCCAGACAACCGTGCATCCATTTCAACCGAAATCTCTATCACCCTTAACCCGTTCTTAAGTAAAGTTACAATAGCATCAGGCTCCGGATAATCTGTGGAATAATGGGCAGACACAATCCGCAAGGCCTTTTGATTATAGGCGCGAAATCCCGACGTAGGATCCGTATAAACCCTACGCACAACAGACTGGATCGTTTTACTTAACAGATAAATTCCTAAGCGCCGTGGCCAGGCAGATTTATATGACGTTTTCATTAAAAATCTTGATCCGATGGTTACATCGGCTTCCCCCATCAGTACAGGGTCGACTAATTTCTTAATTTCTTCAGCTCTGTGCTGTCCATCTCCATCAACTTGTATGGCAACGTCATAGGAATTCTTCACAGCATAAAGAAACCCTGTCTGAACCGCGCCTCCAATTCCAAGGTTAACTGGCAAGGAGATCACCTTCGCACCCTGCGCACGAGCAACCTCGGCGGTCTGATCGGTGGACCCATCATCAATGACCAGGACATCGAGCCAAGGGGATGCTATTTTTAGGTTTCGGACTACAGACCCGATATTATCTACTTCATTCAAAGCAGGGACTATTGCTAAAATTCTTTTCATTTTGTTTCGTCCTACACGTCCTTACGGCTTATTTCTAAGCTGGCAGGGTTTTCTTCCAAACGTTTTAAGTCATCCTCGAGTAAAGCGATCCGTTGTATTAAAACCCGATTGTTCGAACTTAATTTGGAAATTTCCAATGAAAAATGAACACACAAGACAAACACCAGAACTCCAAAAATTACGAAGATCGCAGATGGGGCATAATAAATCCCCATCAGGTCGGCCAAATACTCTACCCCATTTTTCCAGAGGGAAAGACCGATCATACCCAGACCTGCAACAATCCAAATCAAAGAGTACTCTACCGCTAAGCGTCGCCGACGGACTTGTTCAACGATAAAACCGGTTACCAGCATGCTTGCTATAAAAACGAGAATTTGAACGCGTGACAATTTATCTCCCCCCACCTGTTCGCGGATTCACTCTGGCCAGCCTCCCGATACCTTTAAGGGCCATCACTACCACTAAGGATGCGAAGAGGATCATTGCAGGCATCACGGGTAGCCGATAGCGAGCCCCGGATACAACCGTGATCATACTCACAATAAAACTATAATAGGCTGTAAAAAGCAACAGAAAGCTATACTTTCTAAATTGGAAAAGACTGATAAATACCCCGAAGAGTCCCAAGAGGAGATACCATTTATCCCATTGATCTCCCTGCATTTTATAAGAATCGCCATCAGCAGGAGTAACTGGTTGCCAGAATAGGTTAATTTCTTTGGTTAGCGTGCGCTGCAAAAACTTTACGGGATGCTGAAGGATATAAGCGACTGCCAATTGCTTATATTCCTTTTCTTGTTCTAGAATGGGTAGTTTTTCGATTCGGGCCTTTACTTCTGGATCATAACTTGGTTGAGTAAACGTAAAGTATTGATTCGTCATTGTCAAGGGATTATTCCCTAAGTAAAATTCATAGGAACCATAATTTGATACTGCAATAAACTGATGATACTTTATTCCGTTGCGTATCCACCAAGGACTCATGACTATAATGGTCATCATAACGATGATAGCAAAGTCTCTGATGGCAATTTTTAAACGGCCACGATGCATCCATAAAATCCATAGCCCCAGAACCGGGAAAAAAAGCAACAGTATAGGGCGAACCAGATTAGAAATTCCGATCACCGCCCCTAAGCTTAAGAGGGTTCTGAGTTTTGGCTGTTTGGCCTCTTTAGCATAGAGGGTTAAAACATAAAGGAAAAGCGTGATCGTAAAAACGTAGGTGATCTCTGTAAGAACATACATCCCCCAGAATGCAAACAAAGGGTAGCCTAGGGTCAGAGCATAGGGTATCAAGGCATATCGCTTGCCAAACAATAGTTCACCGGTCTTATACGCGAGCACTGCACTGGCCGCTCCAAACGCAGCGTGCAGAACAAGGATGACCATGCCATAACTTTTAAAGCCGAAGATCCCATAGATCAAGGCCAGGAGCAAGGGATAGATTGGTCCAACCACGTACTCGCGTGTTTGGGCGACCGCTCGTACTGCACCACCATTATCTACCTGGGCAAAATTCCCCGAATTCACGAGCCCATGACCTTGGAGAAAGTTTTCGGCAATATTAGAATAGGTAAATCCATCAGGGGAAATAAAGTAGCTCACACTATATGATTTAATATAGAGTAACTCTATGCCCAAGGCCATCAAAAACAAGAGTCCTGTAATCCAATTATAATGTTTAGCCAATGATGTCCACCCTTTTCGATGTACGAGGTTCGATGCACGAGGTTCGAATTCCAGTGTCTTTATACGTTTAGCCAATGATGTCCATCCTCTGTGATTTAGAGTTTTACTGAGTTAACATATCACTTATAAGCTTCTCATTTGTACTTGGAATTACCCCAGTTCCGCCTAAAATATAAGCTTTGGTAGTCTTTCCAGATAAACTTTGCACGTAAGTTTGAGTATCCGAACTTAGCTCTCCTTTAGGGATCAGGATCATTGGGCTCCCACTCAAGGCTGCAAAGGCACCACCAGATAGGCCATCCGGGAAGTTCTCCCCAGTAGCAATCACAATCGATCGGGGATTTTGGTTGAAATATTTTACAATTTGCAACATCGTATCATATTTTGTCTCCCCAGCCAAGCGAAGGGGTCCATAGCTTTCCAGGGGACCTCCCTTAGCATCAAACGCCGTAGAGATCGCAAACTTTCCTCCTACGATGATGGTTTCAGTCACTTCAAAGTCCTTCAGTATTTGTCTAGAGGCCGTGGGTAACGTGCCTTGTTCCGTTAAAAGGATAGGAATTCCTAAAGCAGCTGCTGGGGCAGAAGCAGATAAAGCGTCTGGAAAACTTGTACTGGATGCCAGGATCACCTGTTTACTCGACCCAATCTTCCGGGCAATGGCTGCTGCCGTATCGGCCGCCGAAGCTCCGAAGATACGCTCATAAACTATTTTTTCTTCTGCAAGTGAGTCCGAGACCTTCTTAATTATGGCGCCCTCTCCACCAATGACATAGACTTTATCTCCAGCCCCCAGCCGTTTTATTTCTTGTAAGACGGCCTTATCGAGCTGATAAGGTGAAGTTAACAGTAAAGGTGCCCCCAGTTTCTTGGCTAATGGAGCAGCCGCTAAGGCATCTTGGAAGCGATCAACCCGAGCAAGGAGCACGATTGGGGAGGAATTGTCCGCCCACCCTTGTTGAGATATTTTGATTGCTGTCTCTTCTGCACGAGTGCCAAAGAGACGTTCAAGGCTGAAGGCCTCTGGTTGGGGTTGAGGATTCGGTATCGGCTCAGGGATCGTGCCTCGGCTTGGATCGTAGATAGGACTTGGGTCCGTACCAGCGCTTCGCGTGAGTTCGTTGCCGGTCTTAGCCCGTTCTGTGAGACTAGCATCGAGAATTGGACCCTCTAGAACCGCCAAATAATATTTATTCGCACTCGCCTTCGAAGTGGATGTCCCTTCAAGGGCTAATTTGTCTGCTTCAGCTAAGAGTTTGATATAAGAGTTAAGGAGACCCGTTTTTGCCTTTGCCGCGAGGCCTGCCTCCAGATCTGACCCCTGCAGAACCATTCCATAATCCTGTACAGCGATTAGGTTGGAGGGACCTGAACCTTCAAGGACCAGCTTATCTGCTTCAGTTATGACTTTGTTTAAGGCACTTAGATGTCCTTGGTTAGCACGTATTGAGATGCTGGCATCTAAATTCGGACCCTGCAAAACCGTCCAATAGTATTTTGCCGCAGTCGCGTAGGAAGAGTCCTTCCCCTCAAGCATCAAAGCATCTGCTTCAGCTAACAAATTCGCATAGGCACTCAGGATTTTCTGGGAGATGATCGATTTATCGGTGACCGTCGGACTATTATAGGCGGTGACATAAAATCCTAAAGCGTAATATGAACCCCAACGTGCATATTTGTACCAGTAATCTCCGTTAGCAGCCTGTGCACCAGGTCCCCCGCCGGATGAAATCAATGAAGTAGGATCAATCACTAAATCTCCTAAATGAGTCGGAGTTGGAGTGCTCCAGCGACTGGAGAAGTAAGGAGGATTCACTGGGGGCAGCATGGATTTAGAGAATTGTGTAGCGCCAGGGATGAAGGTTATTGCGCTATTGTACTTCTGTCCCATGAGATTAAATACCGAATCTTGGTAGGCGGATTTACCCGTAATGACATTCGGATTATTCCGTATTGCCCAACTATTGTAGCCCCACACGGCAAAATACCAGTTTTCGAGAACGTTTCGGTCCCCGTCCCCAATTTTTGGGTAAGCACGCCACTTTTGATTGAGCATCTGGCAACCCACTTCAATATTATAATCAATATCATTACTTAGTTTGTTGATTGTCTCAGTGTCATTGGCACTATATGAGGAGATTTGCATGATCCCAATTCCTATACCGTCGCGTCCTATTAATGGCTTATCCATTAATGGTTGTTTCGTCGTTGCATCCAGTTCGTATTGCTTCCAACCACTCTCCATCCAGGCTATGGATTTAAGGAGTACCGGTGGAATGTTATATTTATTCGCCCAAAATTCTAGTTTTTTGCCGATATCCTGGTAGTAAGCCGTTTGATCAACTGCGGCTGAAACCGATTTTGCCGGGATTAACTGCATAAAAAAAAGTCCTATAATCAGTACTGATATTATTTTCCTGAATGAGTAGGCTCTCATACTTTCTTCCCCTTCCTATCTGTGCAAAAGTCATAGACGACTTTCTCTTCCTTATTCGACATGAAAGGAGATTGTTCCTGCCCGAAAAACAGACCTTATCACCTGCAAATCTCCGCGTATGAAAAAAATCCTCTAGTCAACCTTAAATGGTGAACTAGAGGACTTATTTGGAGTGCTGCTGTCCAGGATTTTTTCTCTGACCACGTCTTCTCATCCGCTTTACGTGCAAGTTGTGCAAGTTGGGGACGGTTCTTGACTTGCATGACTTGCATTCATGATGCACTTTGCAAGTCGTACAAGTCAGGGACTGCTCTTAACTTGCATTATGGTCTATGGCTTCTGAACTTCGACCTCCGAATCAATCAGATGTATGGTCGGTCCTTCGATGCATCGTTCTATATCGTCCTGAATGCCGTGAACCATTATTTCATCTACAATTTCATTTGGCCGTCTCAAATGCCTAAGAACGCGGTAATCGAATATGGCAGGGACTTTTTCCGCCATTATTACCATGCTCCGTGGCTTACGAACCATCAGCCCCAGCATCTGACACGCAGCTTGAAGGGCGTTTCCTTTTTTGAAGGGTTCCGTTAGTTGATGGTATAAGTAGGAATCGGTTTGTCGTTTCAGGCGATTTTCTAAGGCTTGGATCACTTCTGGGCATTTTTCTATTAGTAGATATTCATGATCCTTGGCCTTCAGCTTGGTCAATAAAGATTGAGTGAGTTGAATTAAGCATTCCGTTGATCTTTGTCTGTGCGCGGTCAAGGAGTTGGCCCAAGCCCGACGTACATACAGGGGCTCCGAAGTAATAATCATATTTGCCCCATACAGTAGACATTCTAAGAGAAGAACGAAATCCTCCCCATAGGTAATTTCTTCTTGATAACTTAATCCGTTTTGCTTAAGGTAATCTCGCCGAAATAAGGGTTTTAAAGGTCCGAGGTCATATTCAACTACGTCAACCGCAGATGGATTCCACTTGTGAAACGAACGCTTCAGCTTTCCCAGGTGCGTTTCATTCCAAGGATTCTTCTCACCCTCAACATAATTTTGAATATCATCGGCCACTATATCTGCTTGATGCAGCATAGCCATTTTAAGCATTCTCTCCAGCCTGTTTTTCTCCCACCAGTCGTCTCCATCAAGGAGAGCAATCCATTCCCCTTGCGCGTTTTGGATGGCTACGTTGCGGGAATGGGACGGGCCGGAATTCTTCTTGCTGATGGTTAATTGAATCCTCGGATCCTTGATCGTCTTGATGATTTGCACGGTCTTATCCGTTGAAGCATCATCAACAACGATTAACTCAATATCTTGGATCGTTTGATCTAAGGCTGATCGCAGGGCTTGTCCAATATAATCTTGAACATTATAGGTGGGAATAACCACTGAAACAATAGGTTTCAAACGTCTATACCGTTAAAATGCGCCTTTCCCTGCGAAAACTACGAAAATTGTTTTCCACAGGATTTTTATATCTTGCCAAAAGCTCCAAGTACGAACATAGTCTAAGTCGTAGGCTAAGGTTTCTCCAAGAGTTAGCTCACTTCGCCCGTTTACTTGGGCTAATCCCGTGACACCGGGGAGGACATTAAGACGCTGACGCTGCTCACTCGTATAGAGCTTGGCTATTTCCGGAACCTCAGGACGGGGGCCGACTAAGCTCATATTTCCGATCAAAATATTAATAAGTTGAGGGAGCTCGTCTAGACTTGTTTTTCTGAGGAAATGGCCACTGCGAGTAATACGTGGGTCCTCTTTCTCCTGAAAAACAAAATTCTTCAGATCGTTAACGTTCTCTAGTTTGTCTTTCATCATGGCCTCTGCGTTCTGCACCATGGTTCGGAACTTATAAATCGTATAGAGTTTGCCCCTCTGCCCGACTCTAGTCTGCTTAAAGATCGCTGGTCCAGAGGAGTCGGATCGAATCCAGAGAACAACAAAAAGCCAGAGTGGAGATACTAGCACGAGGAGGGTTAAGGCTACCACAAAATCCAGTATCCGCTTCGCCACGAGTTGCCAACCGGAATATTCAAGCTCTTTACTGCCCGCGGACACAGAACTCTGACCCATCCGTATCTCCCCTTTCAAGCTTACTTAAGCGTTTCCGGTTAAACCTATTTTAAAACGATTCTCCAGCAAAGCCCAAGAGGCTTTGTTTGCAAAAAGTGAATGACTTGCGTAAGCAGCTAGCCAAACTTCGCATAAAACGGAAACGTAGGCGGGGTGGGGTATACGATGTACCCCACCGGCAGCCGAGACAGGGATGTCGAGTTGCCGGGAACCCCGCTGGAGTTGTAGTTTTAGGCGCTAGTTTGGCCTGCGAAACGCACGGAATGAACGGTTGCAAACAAAGCCTCGACCCCAGCGCTGCGTCACTTCCGGAAACGCTCCACCACTCGCCTTACCGCATCCACAACATCACTCGCGTCTTGCATCGTCATCTTTGGATACAGGGGCAAGGAAATTATGCGCTCAAAAATGCCCTCTGCAACAGGGAAATCTCCCTCTTTATATCCATAGGTGTCCCGATAATATGGATGCATGTGAACCGGAATAAAGTGAACACTCGTTCCGATATTTTCTTCTTTGAGTTGTTCGATAAAGGTTCCACGATCTATGGATAGTTTATCCAAATTCAACTTAATGATATACAAGTGCCAGGCATGTCTAGCATAATCCAGTTCAACAGGCGCTTCAAGCTCTGGCATCTTTCCAAACTCCGTATTATAATAGTCGGCAATTTCCTGCCGTATTCCTTGCATTCGTTCAAGCTTACTAAGTTGAGCTATTCCTAGCCCTGCCATAATATCGGACATATTGTCCTTATAGCCCGGAGAAAGAATTTCATAATACCATGAACCGGCTTCAGCATAGCGATTCCAAGCATTTCTGCTCATGCCGTGTGTGCTCATGATGCGCATTCGATTATACAGAGCTTCATCATCTGTCGTGATCATTCCGCCTTCACCGGTAACCAAATTTTTAGTCGCGTAGAATGAAAATGCCGTGGCATTTCCGATCGATCCAATCATTTTCCCTTTATATTGAGTGTAAACCGCATGGGCTGCGTCCTCTAGCACAAAAAGGTTATGTTCTCGGGCAATCGTCATGATTTCATCCATTTCACAAGACTGACCTGCCATATGGACAGGGATGATTGCTTTTGTCCGAGTCGTAATTTTTTCTCGAAGTTTCTTCGGATCAATATTCATGGTAATAGGATCAATATCCACAAATATCGGCTTAGCCCCTGTATGAATGACCACATTGGCGGAAGCAGCAAAGGTCATCGGAGTGGTCAAAACTTCGTCTCCCTCCCCGAGGCCCGCCGCCACAAGGGAAAGATGTAATGCGGCAGTACAAGAGTTCACTGCAACGGCATATTTTGCCCCTACATACTCAGCAAACCTTTGTTCAAACTCCATGGTTTTGGGACCCTTTGCAATCCAGCCTGATTTTAAACTGTCCACAACCCCGGCGATATCGTCATCTTCAATCAAGGGGACATTGTAGGGTAAGAACTCTTGACGTGTACACATTTTGCTTATTCCTCCATTTTGAAGCGCCTATTTTGCATCCTCAGACCCCTAAAGTAATTCTATTAACTCGTTTATCGTTAGATCTGCTTGTTCTAAAATACTCTTTAATGTCTTTATATCAACAATCGCTCCTGCATGAACCGGCACACAAACTAGACTTCCACCGGATCGTCGAAGGTAATGGTGACTTCCTCGTATATGTGAGATCCTAAAGTCCGCCCTCTTAAGCGCAGCTACAACATCCTTCCCCTCAACTCTGGGTATTCTGACCATAATCAGTAACTCACCTGCACTTCGTCCATTTCTACATCAGTTGAAGGGATAGGTAATCCTTCGATCACCAATGCTTCAAGAAAACCCTCAATTGCTTCCTGTACATGTTCGAGTGCTTCTCTTCGGTCAACGCCCTGCGTAACACAACCAGGAAGAGAAGGGACTGTGACAGTAAAGCCTCCACTTTCATTCTTCTCAAGAATTACCTTAAATCTTCTTTGCATTTAGAGAACCTCCTATAGTGGATTTGCTCTGAACTTATCCGACCTCCGGCTTCTGACTTCTGACTTTTGTTATATCCCTAGTTCTCTAAGCCAACGTTGAATGATTTCTGACCAGGCATAATTGTCTTCAACAAATTGTCGTCCTTTTCTGCCCATCTCCAAGCAGTTTGGGTTCCCCTTTAATTCGATAATCGCTCGCGCTAAATCTTCACTGTTTTCTGGTTCTACAATCACACCGCCACCTGAAGAAAGGATTAGTTCAACTGCCTCCCCTTCACCAGAATAGATCACCGGAACCGCCGAACCAAGTGCCGGGAACATTTTCGAGGGGCGCGCTCCCTCAAAGAGCTTATTTTTCTTCAAGGGTACAATACTTGCTGAGGACAAAGAGAAGTACCTCGGCATTTCCTGAACTGGTTGAAAATCCACAAAACTGACCTTGGATAATCCCTTTTCCTGTACGAGTGCCTCGAGCATCGGTTTCTCAGTACCATCGCCCACAAACAGGAATCGGACGTTTGCTTCATCTTTAAGTAATTCGGCTGTTCGAATGACGGATTCAAGACCCTGAGCATAGCCCATAGTGCCGGCGTAGATTAAGACAAAATCTTCCTCTTTAAGGCCCAGCTTCAGAGCCATTTCCTGATCTCGTTCACGAGGTGCAAATAGATCCAGGTTCACCCCGTTCGGTAGAAAGGTGACCTTTTCCTTGGGCACGCCTCGCTTCACCAACGAGTCACGAATCCCTTCTGTTTGGCAAGATATTTTCCAGGCTTTACGATAAAGTAGTCTCTCTAGCCCTTCTGCAGTCCTGATCATCCATTGGCTGTTGACGAGTCCCAAGGCAACGGCTGATTCTGGCCAGAGATCCGAAATATTCATAATAATACGTGTCCGAGTAAGCCACCCATAGATTAAGGCCGTGATTCCGAGAAAAAGTGGTGGAGACTCAAAAAATAGAATATCTTGTTTTCCTGCTTTGCTTAAGCCCCAGAATGAGGAGCCAACAAAGGAAAAATAATTAAGCAAGCGCTTCCAGAATCGTCCTCGTTGCACGGGATAAATCCAAGTCCGCCAAACTGGAATTCCCTCCACCTCATCCTTCATCCGCCAACGTCCTCGGTATTGCGGTGGAATCACGCCACTCGGATGATTAGGAAATGCAGTAACGACCGTTACCTGATGCCCATTTGATTGCAACCCTTTAGCGACTTCTTTGAGCCGAACCTGTGCAGCACCAGACTCTGGTGGAAAGTATTGTGTCAGCATTAAGATGCGCAATTAGACCTTACTCCTTCAAACCTACTTTTTTTACCTTAAAACTTTCCAGATCATACTTAGTTAAATATTATACAATATCTTTGTTCTTTAAATCCGGTCTTATCCTATAATAATCACTACATAAGATCCTTATTAGGCTTTGTCATAACTAGGATCGTTTAAGGAATTTTTTAATCGTTTCACCGTGTTTGGCATATACCGTTCGGCCAACTTTAGCAGCGATGGTCCGGTTCCGGTAAGCATAAAGATAATTTCGCTCCGTGCTGCCAAAACTCTTTTTGAATTTAGCAATACTGGGGATATTGGCCCCTACCATATCATAAAGCTGAATACCCAGAGCCTGAGCTCGTTTTAAGTACTCCCACTGAATGAGATTATTCGGCACGACTTTATTGTACTCTCGATCGGATACTCCGTCTAGGTAATAACTCACATTCCTGTCCCGAGGAAAGATTCCCCCTGCTATAATCTTGCCTTCATAACGAGCAAGTAAAACCACCAAATCTCCACTCGGATATAGGTTCTGCCAAAGGGATGTGAAGTATTCCTTGCTAAAGGGAGGTTCTTTCTCCTGACGATGGTAAACCCCACATGAGAGATCATAATACAGATCCAGCCACTCTTCAAGGGTTTGAGCTTCAACTACCTCGACCCCAGATTTCTCGGCTTTGCGTATGGCATTGCGGCATCGCACTTCCAGCCCCGCCCAAAGGGGTTCTAACTCGTTGGGAATCTGTAAATCTAAGGTGGTGAGTTGCTCCACAGTGTACCCGTTTTGTTCGAGGTCTTCTTTTCCCATTACTTCTGGAAGACCGAGTTCAAGATAGTCTAAACGGTTTTTTGAGGCGTACTCTTCGAGGGCCGATAATACATCGGCCATGGATACATCGCCCAATGGACCGCTGTGAGGGGTGGCCGCACCAGAGAGTGGGCTACCTGCTAATTTGAGCAGGCTCATTTTTCGCTCGACTAAAGGGAGTAAACCCTTCAGTGCTCCCATTTCGTCAAATAAACCCAGGCGGTTAACTCGTAAACCAAATCCCACTTCTATGATTTCTTGCCATTCCCAACGGTGGAAAAGTGACCCCAAAGGCATGCTCTTTTGAAAATCCTGCCAAGCTTCGCGCTCAACTGGCTGTAATTTTAGGCTCACGTTTTTTCTCACTCCCAACGTTATCGGCGATACTAAAGAGCATTCCCATGCTGATCCAGATCAGAGGATCCTCAAAAAAACGGGCTTCGGCTTGTGAGCTGATGAAAACTGTTGTAATCCATAGGAAATAACCCACACCGGTGATATACCGGTCAACTTCGTTTTCGTTTTCGTTTCCGCTTCCATTTCTACTTCCGTTTTCATTTCCGTTTTCATTTCTGTTTTTATTTTGGTTTTTACTTTGGTTTTTACTTCTGCTATGCTCGAGCCCACCCTTACGTAATCGCCAAAGTACCCGCATCAAAGCTAACCAGACCCAGGTCAGGGCAGCCAGTCCTATTAATCCCAGTTCTGCTGCAATCGTGAGCAGGGTTGTATGCGAGAGGGTTGCCCCCTCAACATCTGGGATCACTGTTTTCAAGTACAGGTATTGAGTTAAAAACATTTTCTGAAAGCCACCTAATCCTACCCCAACGACCGGATGATCTGTGAACATTGCCCAGGCCGCTTTCCAGAGATATTGCCTCTGGGCATCTAAAGCGCCAAATCCTTCCCGAAATGTCAGCAGACGCTGCCAAATGGTGGGGCGCATAGCCAAAATCACTGTTCCGATGAGTCCCAAGAACCCAATGGGCAGAATCATCTTTTTCCGTGGAATCAGCAGGAGCATAAGTACTAAGACCATCGCCAAAGTAAGAAGTCCGCTGCGGGAGAGTGTAATGGCTAACCCCCCCAGCAAACCCAAAAGGGATCCCATATAAATTATACGTTTCCGCACTTCGGTATTAAGGTATTGGAGAATTAAATTTGCTACAATCGCTAAAATTAGATACCGAGCAAAAATATTCGGATCGACAAAGGTCGCGTTAACACGGGCAATCATGCCCTCAGCCAAATATCCCCGCCAAATAAAATGGCGTGTCACACCTTCATAAAGGGCCAGTGGGACCATCGCCACCCCAACCCAATGTACAACTCGAAAAGGCCAGAGGATGTGTTTGCGTTCTGTAAGCAGGCCAATGCTAAGATAAAGGGAAAATAAGGTCAGCAATCGAACAACTTCAACGACTGTATTACTTCGATCGACGGAATAAAGGAAGCTCAAGGCACCGACTACAATATAAATCATAAGCGCTCGAGTTAAGTAATGAGTTAGGATTACTTTTAGTTCTCGGCGTTTTTCTGGTTCTATCCAAAGACACCTAAGGGCCGCCCCAATGATACCAAGGGTTAGAAGACGAGCGAGACTATTTATCTGAGAACCAAGCGGTCCCAAAGGAGGAAACCACTCAATAGAAATCTCTAAAGCGATCGCTCCTGCTAGTAACCAAATTAAGACTGCTGGCTTTTTCCAGCCCCAATAGAGTACTGTAGCTACACTAGCCAAGAAAAACAGCCATTTTAAGATGAGAAGCCCCATGTTAGCTCTCTCCTTCCACTTCAAGTGTAACTAAAGTTTGGACTGGAAAATCGATATAACCGTCTCCCGCCTCATAGGGAACGGAAGCCACCCGAACCTTATGAGGGTCGAGATGTAGGCGAATTCGAACGGGCGGGATCGTAGGTCTACGCTCTTGGTTTTGGTCTGAGTTTTGGTCCTGATTTGGGAGAGTACACGAAATCTGCCATTGTGTCCCTTGGATCTTAAGTTCGACCTTACACTGACGTCTTAAAGTAAACCAACGTAGAACATCTCTTGGTACGGCGATCCAGGCACCATCTGCCCTCCCCTGTTCAATCAAGCGTTCATAGACTTCTCCCCAATAACGGGGAGCGGTAAAACTCTGATTATGCCAGAGTAAACTTACTGCTCCACCCAAGCGCTTTGCCCAGTCCAAAATCGGTTTTGCCTTGTGAAAGGCATCCTCCCGATTTAAGTCAAGGTGCTCCTCTCCCAAAAGGGCACCGTCTTGGATATGGAGCGGAAGTTCCCAGAGAGTCTGGCAATTCAGCGGATGGTAGGGTTGCAGGGTTCCAGCACGAAAGCCGACAACTTCATTGAATCCAAACGTCGCATCATACAGGAATCTACCCTCTTCCAATACCTTAAAGGATTCTGGGGATTGAAAGTATAGCCAGTGCATTCGAACCCCAATCTCATCCCGTCTGGTCAGATTAGCGATACGGCTATGTTCGGCCCAGGCTGAAGGTTCGTTATGCCAAGCATCAATACCATGGACCCCTGCCTCCCATCCACCCTCTTCCAAGTGGTTGAGCAATTCTTTATAAGTACTCACGTCATAATACGACGCTCTGTTTGTCGGCGCACTTTCTATATCTCTGTCTTTGTCAGTCTCATTATCTTTGTCTTTATTTTTCCTTAATCGTTCCGGCAAAATACCCGGTTTCTCTGGAAAGGGCATAAAATAAAGACTCGACCGAACCCCTAAGCGTTTCTCCAGCTCGAGAAGCTTTGGCAGGGCCCGCTGCCAGACATCATGCCCAACTCCTAGCTTCGCCGCCCACGTTCTGGCCATTTCCCAAATCGTGCGGAAGTGTTCTGACGTCTGTACCTTTCCCCCTCGCCAGCGTTTCCAATTCAGAACCGAACTACGGTAGAAATATCCCAAAAAGGTGCGGGCAATAGGCATTTCCTTAAGGCTTAAGATATCGATGTCATGGGTTAACGTCATGGCATAGGAATATCCCCAGGGGATGGGCGGGAGTTCTATGTAATTTCTAACTTCCTGGCGTAAGACCTCACGAATTTCCTCGAGGATCAGATCGAAGGTAGGCTTGCTCACGTCCTTTTCGGTATACTCTCGACCATCCATAAGCAGGCGAGTCCCCTCCAGACCAAGATTAAATGCAAACGTCTTGATTCGAAGACCTGAGTTTTCTCCGCTTACCGGCCCACAGACCAAGATTAGAGTATTAGTCTTTAGTCCTCTTAAGCTGGAGAGGGAAATTCCATCAACTAAGATCGCCTTGTATTCGGAAAATGTCTCGCATTGTGAAACCACACCCCAGTCCACTCCCAAGAGACCCGCGATCTCTCTATAAACCGGCTTTAGGTGTTCTGAGACGAAAAACCCCACTTGTCCTGATCTTGATCCTTGTATCGTTTTTTGTGCTTCGCTCACGAAGCTCACCCTCTTTTCCCTTCCATGGCCGCCACGATCTCTGCACTGGCCCGACCGTTACCATAAAGATTTTCTAGATAAAGTGGCAAGGGTTGGTTGCGGTAATTCATGACTGCTCCCACAATCTCCTCCGGATTGGCGCCCGTAAGGGTATTCCAACCCGTATTCACGGTCTCTACCCATTCAGTTTCATCTCTTAGAGTCACACAAGGAACTTGCCATAGATACGCTTCTTTCTGGACACCTCCAGAGTCTGTCAGAATGAATTCCGCCTCTTTTTCTAAAAAAATCATTTCTAAATATCCCACAGGCTCTATAACATCAACATTCTTTGGTATCGTCAGATGGTGATCTTTGAGGAGTTTCTTAGTTCGTGGATGTAGAGGGAGCACAATCTGTCCCTCGATTTGGGCAAAAGCATGCATAATCCCCTGAAGCCGACTCGGATCATCCGTATTTTCGGCCCGATGCACGGTGGCTAAAAGGTAGGATTTCTTCGGATAACGAAGGTTCTTCTGAAGACTTCGTTCCTCTGCCCGCCGAGCATGGTAGTAAAGGGCATCCGCCATAACATCTCCGGTCCGTACTACCCCTTGAGTTAGGCCTTCCAGACTGAGATTTTTCACGGCCTGATCAGTCGGGCAAAACATCAGAGTTGAGATATGATCTGTCAGCACTCGGTTCACTTCTTCTGGCATCTGACGATTATAACTCCTCAACCCCGCTTCAACATGAGCAATCGGAATATGCAGCTTTGCTGCGGCCAAAGCACCTGCCAAGGTGGAATTTGTGTCTCCATAGACGAGAACCCAATCGGGTTTTTCCTTCAGGAGTATCTCTTCTACTCTAGTTAACATTTCTCCCGTTTGAGCACCATGCTGTTTTGAACCAACCCCTAGAAAGTAATCGGGCTTGGGAATTCCTAATTCTTCGAAGAACACATCCGACATTTGGTAATCGTAATGTTGACCAGTATGGATTATTTTCTCCTCATGGTTTTTCCGTAAAGCCTCTGAAAGCGGCGCGGCTTTTATAAATTGAGGTCTTGCACCCAGGACGGTAATCACCTTCATGCTTCTTGCTCCTTGTATATCGAATTAGTTAATTGCCTAGCTATCAACACAACCCATTTTCACGATTTTATGCGACTCGTGACCTTTTAGCAAGTAAAGTGGAGTGGGACAACTGACCTGTCCCCTCGTCCCTTGCCTCTAACTCCTCGGTTTTAACCGACTTGTCACCTGGCGGACGAGATACCCACCAATGCGTCGAAAATCATTATCGAGACTGATCAGGATTATTAAATATAAGGTTCCGGCAATGGCCGCTGATGTTAAAGGGTGAAGATGACGAAGGAAATAGGCAGTGAGGCCCATAGCCAGTGAGGCTAAGAGAACGATAGGAAGTTGTTTGAAGGTTTGAAGTTTATAAACGTAACGCCGAACAACCCAGTAGAACGCAACGTAGACATACAATTCGGT